>CALLVC010000261.1 GCA_938010785.1 uncultured Saprospiraceae bacterium | reverse complement strand
TGCGCTGAACTGTCAAATGTTTTTTCTGAAATTGTATTAGCAAGTCGCACAGAATCAAAGTGTATTGCGATTGCGGAACAGGTAAAACAGAACTATGGGGTTACGGTAGCAACAGCACAAGTAGATGCTGATAAGGTGCCCGAATTAGTGGAATTGATTAATAAAGTCCAACCGTTTATGGTCATTAATGTGGCTTTACCGTACCAAGATTTGACCATTATGGATGCTTGTTTGGAAACGGGCGTGCATTATTTAGATACGGCTAACTACGAACCGAAAGATGAAGCAAAGTTTGAATATAGCTGGCAATGGGCGTATCAAGACCGATTTAAGGATGCAGGATTAATGGCATTATTAGGTTCTGGATTTGACCCTGGCGCTACGAGTGTTTTTACGGCTTATGCGGCTAAACATTATTTTGATGAAATTCATTATTTAGATATTATTGATGTCAATGGTGGGGACCACGGTTATCCTTTTGCGACCAATTTCAACCCAGAAATTAATATCCGTGAAGTGACCGCTGAATGTCGGCATTGGGAAAATGGCGAATTTGTCACAACACCCGCCATGTCTACCAGTCAATCCTTCACTTGCCCTGACAATGTGGGGACTTACAATATTTACAGAATGTACCACGAGGAATTGGAGTCTCTGACTAAGAACTTTCCTACCCTCAAAAAAGCGCAATTTTGGATGTCTTTTGGCGATGCTTATTTAAAACATTTAGAAGTCTTGGGCAATGTTGGCATGATTGGTATCGAGCCTGTCGAATTTAATGGACAGCAAATTATTCCCATCCAATTTTTAAAGAAATTATTACCAGACCCCTCTACTTTAGGGCCTCGGACCAAAGGAGAAATTTGCATCGGTTGTTGGGTCAAAGGAATTAAAGATGGTAGGCAAAAATCTGTCTTTGTTTATACCGTAAAAGACCACCAAGATTGCTACAGAGAAGTCCAATCACAGGCTATCTCCTACTCTACTGGCGTCCCTTGTATGGTCGGCGCTAAGATGATGATAGAAGGACATTGGCTAAAAGCAGGTGTCTGGAATTTAGAAGAATTAAACCCTGACCCTTTTATCAAGGATTTGGATAAATATGGGATGCCTGTTCGTATCATTGAGCAGGATGGATGGGGAGATTTGGAAGTGTAACTTAGGTATCGGGTTGCAGGTTTCGGGTATCGGGTTTTCGAGCGTGATAGACCTGACACCTGACACCTGAAACCCGAAACCTATTACCCGAAACCAAAAAAATGACTATCAACAGTAAAACCTTTTTTAATTTCAATCCGCATAGCGTCCCCTCTCCCTGCTTTGTCGTAGATGAGGTGGCTATTGAACGCAATTTAAAAATTCTAAAAAGGGTACAAGATGAATCAGGGGCAAAAGTGTTGCTCGCTTTGAAAGCCTTTTCCATGTTCAGTTTAGCTCCCTTGATTTGCAAATATTTGCAAGGTACTTGTGCAAGTGGATTACACGAAGCACAATTGGGCTACGAAGAATTTTGGGGAAACAAAAAGGGTGACAACAAACGAGAAGTGCATACCTATTCTGTGGCTTATACCCAAAAGGATTTGCAAGAGGTTTTAGCGATTTCTGACCATGTGGTGTTTAACTCCTTTCAACAATGGCAGCACTATCAGCCGACGATTCAAACCGCTAAAAAGGAACGACCTACGCTAAGTTTTGGATTGCGAATTAATCCTATGCATTCGGAAGGGGCAACGGCTATTTATAATCCTTGTGCGCCTGGTTCTAGACTGGGGATTACCATTGATAAATTCAAGGAATATGCACCTAACGCAACGGATTTAAAGGGGATTAGTGGCTTGCATTTTCATACCCTTTGTGAACAAGGATTCGAACCACTAGACCGTACATTAAAAGCCGTAGAAAAACAATTTGGTGATTATCTGCCTCATTTAAAATGGGTTAACTTTGGTGGTGGACACCATATTACCCATCCAACTTATGATGTCAATGGCTTGATTAACAGAATCAAAGCATTTCAAGAAAAATACCAAGTACAAGTTTATTTAGAACCTGGGGAGGCGATTGCTATTCACACAGGTGTTTTGGTGAGTGAAGTATTGGATTTTGGACATAATCAACTAGACATCGCTATTTTGGATACTTCGGCGAATTGCCACATGCCCGATACCATTGAAATGCCCTATCGAGCGGAAATTATTACGGGTACACAGAAAGCCGCTGGTATTGCCAATGATAAACCCTTTACTTATCGCTTAGGTGGACAAACTTGTTTGGCTGGTGATGTGATTGGGGATTATAGTTTTGATAATCCTTTAAAAATTGGACAACGCTTGATGTTTGATGATATGTCGCATTATACGATGGTCAAAACAACTACTTTTAATGGGATTCGATTGCCTTCGATTGCTATTTGGAATTCAAAGACGAATGCTGTTCGAGTGGTTCGGGAATTTGGGTATGAAGATTTTCGGAATCGCTTGTCTTAGTATTTTTAATTATATAGGATTGAATCACAGATTTAACGGATTTGGACGGTTTACTTTATTAGACTTGCTCTGGGTCGTGTTCAATTAGAAGTATACGACCTAGAGCAAGTCCCAAAAAGAAACCGTTTAAATCCGTTGGCTCTCCCATCCGCAAGCGGTTCACAAACGATGTTTGCTCATGTGATTCAATCCTCCTAGTTTTGCAATAATAATTTTCAATGGACAACTTCAACCAATTTTCCGCACCGGGCTACCCGATTTTCTTAGGTTCAGAATTTGAGCATCCACCTATAGATAAAGCTCGGTTTCATATCTTACCCGTACCCTATGAAGCAACGGTTTCTTATCAAGGAGGAACGGGCTTAGGGCCTGCAAAAATTCTAGAGGCCTCTTGGCAATTAGAAACTTGGGACGGCTATAGTACGCCCTGTGAACAGGGTATTTTCACCCATCCGCCTGTAAATGTCAAAGGGAAAGGCGCTAAAGTCATTAAGAATATCGCTAAAGACATTTCAAAAATTGTCAAAATGGGTGGTTTTCCGATTGCTTTAGGTGGAGAACATTCGATTACTTACGGAGTCGTAAAAGGCTTATTGGATGCAGGTATTAAAGATATTGGGGTCATTCAAATTGATGCCCATGCAGATTTGCGAGATGCTTATTTAGGGGATAAATATAGTCATGCCTCGGTAATGAAACGAGTGGTTGATGAAGGGATTCCTGTTTTCCAATTGGGTGTTCGTGCCTTATGTCACGAAGAGGTTGCTGCTCGAAAAAAGTATGGTGTTTATCACTTAGATGCCACGGAATTAGTGCCAAACAATATCACTAGTATTGACTTACCAAAAGATTTTCCTAAAAATATATTCGTCACTTTAGATATTGATGGTTTAGACCCTGCTATTTTTCCGTCTACGGGTACGCCTGTGCCTGGTGGTTTAGGTTGGTATCAAACATTGGCTTTGTTTGAATCGGTGGTCAAACAACGGCATATTGTCGGCTTTGATGTAATGGAATTTGCCCCCATTAAAGGCTTTCATACTTATGAATTCTCGGCAGCGATGTTGGTTTATAATATGATGGGGATTGTAGAGCGGTCTGCGTTGACCATTTAACTACTACCTTTCTCTTTGTTTCTTCCATTCCTCAAACTCTTTTTTGTTGGCATCTAAGGTGAGTGGATATAAACCCACGATAGTATGTCCTGCTAATACTCTTTCTGTCACAAAATCTTCATAGAGGGTCATATTGATGGCTTCCTCCGCTAATTCATCCGCCAAATGGGCTGGTATAACGACCACTCCATCATCGTCCCCTACTATAATATCTCCAGGAAAAACGGCAACATCTCCACAGCCAATCGGCACATTGATATCCAAGGCTTGATGCAAGGTTAAATTGGTTGGAGCGGAAGGTGTTTGATGGTAAGCAGGCATAGCCAAATTGGCAATTTCCGCTGAATCTCTAAATCCTCCATCTGTCACTAAACCAACAGCACCTCGTACCATCAAGCGAGAAGCTAAAATTGAACCAGCAGAAGCTGCCCTAGCATCTTTCCGACTATCTATCACCATTACCGCACCTGCTGGGCAAGTTTCAACAGCTACCCGTTGAGGGTGTTTAGGGTC
Organism: uncultured Saprospiraceae bacterium; assembly: GCA_938010785.1. Lineage (GTDB taxonomy): Bacteria > Bacteroidota > Bacteroidia > Chitinophagales > Saprospiraceae > JAFMDF01. The sequence goes on along the minus strand of CALLVC010000261.1, from coordinate 2,788 downwards.
TTTAAATACGGTAATAGGATTGAGGTCTTCCCTAGCAGGAATATATCGTAAAGTAAAAGCTTCTCCTACCATCGTTGGTTTCCCTTTTACTAAAGGTTTAACGCCTTGGATGAATTGATTTTTTAAACCACGCTTAAATAAGGCAGTAGTTAGCGTAGCGGTGCTAACGGTTTGTAATTTTTCACGAGTAGCAGCTAACATTCGTTTAATTTTAAATTATTACACTTATAAAATTTCTTAACAAGCATTAAAATGCTATTGTATCAATGAGAAAAAACAATAACTGTTTATCCTGTTGCCCCAAATGTAGTAGGAATTAAACTAAGTAGAGTGAATAATACTGCTAAATTTTTAGTAGGGAACTGAAAAAAATATAATCTCCCTATTTTATCCATTCCTTTTCTTCTCTAACAAATGAAAAATCATAAAAAAGTCATAACAAGTCTGCGTCCTTCAGTGTCAAAAAATGTTTACCTAGTGCTATCATTTATAAGTAATTGATAGCACTAGTTTCAGTTTACTATTTGATATTATGGGTATCCCGTACTTTACTAAAGGTCAGGTCTAATAATTTCCAATCCCCTTCTCCTTTATTATAAATTTCAGTAACCGTAAATTCATTCGATACATCGTTTCCTCTAACGTGAGCCACTAAAGTAATACGATTCCATAGGACGGCGGTATTATCAAAAAATTCTACTTTAACCTCATGTACATCAGCTTGTTTGTACCAAATGCTGCCAGATTCGATGATTTCGAGTTCTCGGTCCTTATTCCATGTGCCACTCATGTGGACAAATTTTGCTTTATCATGAAAAAGAGTCGCCAACTTATCTACATTTTTGTCTGCCATCCATTGCCATTTATCTTTAGACAATTGGATGATTGATTGTTCAGGCGTAGCACTTGGAGCAATCTTATGAGTGTCCCGTACCTTACTGAAGGTTAAATCCAATAATTTCCAACCATCTGCTCCTTTATTATAAATTTCAGTAACCGTAAATTCATTCGACACGTCGTTTCCTCTAACATGAGCCACCAATGTAATACGATTCCATAGGACGGCGGTATTATCAAAAATTTCTACCACTACATCATGGACATCAGCTTGCTTATACCAAATACTTCCCGATTCAATAATTTCGAGTTCTCGGTCCTTATTCCAGGTCCCGCTCATGTGGACAAATTTTGATTGGTCGTGGAAAAGTGTGGCCAATTTATCGACATTTTTGTCTGCCATCCATTGCCATTTGTCTTTAGATAGTTGAGTAACTTCCTGTTCAGTCGTGACGTTTTGTGCAAAGGACGATTGTACAGAAAGCGTGAATAAAAATAAGCCGAAAAGTAATTTTTTCATGATGATGTGTTTAAAGTAATAATTAAGGCCAACCGTGAACTGTGGACCTAATAAAAGTCTAATTAGTGCTATAAATAGATGCAAACCAATGTTTTACCCTATTTTAATAACAAACTACGTCCTATTATGCTAAAGAAAATTATAGAAATCGAATAATTGCTTACGAAAATCAAATATTTCGATACTGGGTAGGCGTTAGCTTAGTAGCTTTTTTAAAAAAATTATTGAAATGCGTCACTTCTTTAAAACCAAGAGAATAGGCGATTTCAGAAAAGTTCCAGCGTGTATGCCTAATGAGTGTTTTGGCCTCTTGAGCAATGCGTTCTTTAATGATTTGGGTCGTCGTTTTTTCGGTAGTTTCTTTAATAACTTTATTGAGATAATTGACATGAACATGCAATTGATTGGCAAAACTGGACGCTGTTAATAAGCTGATGGATTGGAATTTTTCTTCGATAGGAAATTGACGTTCCAATAATTCTAAAAATTGAATGGTCAAGCGTTGTGAGGCACTTTTGATACGCGGACTTTCTGCATTATAACTTTTGGATTTCATGGTTAAATGCAGCAACTCTTCTACTAAGAGCTTCGCTATATCATATCTGTAATCGTAATTAGAAGCGACTTCTTCAAACATTCTTAAAAACAACTTTTCTGCATTGGCTGCCTCTGATGCAGTCAACTCATAAAAAGGAGTGGTATCTGTTTTAAATGGGAGAAAATTGATAATTCGCTTGTCTTTTTTAAGAAATTGTTCGTTAAACAGACAGTAATATCCTTTGGTGATTAAATCTCTTTCCTCCCAACCAAATGGTGTGTAAGGATTGGTAAATACAATGGCTTGTTTTTTTACAAGAAACTGGTTACCAGAACATTGTAATATTCCACCACCAAAAACTAAAACAATATTATACCATTCTCGTCTCCCATAAGGTAAAGGTTCAGCACCTGCCCCAATTGCTGGTGATTGTAAAGGAAATACATTAAAATGTCCAAAATTATTTCTTATTTCATCAGGAATCCATTGAAATCTACTTTCATAAAATTCTTGAATACTTTGCAACTTTTTCATAAATCAAATTTACGAAATGTATTGAAGAAACCGTATGCAGTCGCAAGAAGTTAGCTGATTGAATGTTAGGTCAAATCTTAGCTAAAGGAAATAATACCACTAATAAGTCATAGAGTCATAGCTAAAAGATTTAATGGTTAAGGAAGTTAATTCAACGGCTGCGTTAAAATACTCAAACAAGTTTCAATGCCCTGCGAATAATTCCCCAAGCGCAAATTTTCATTCAGCGCATGAATGCTATTATCAGGATTGGGAATCCGAATGGAAACAGCAGGAATACCTAAGGCAAAGTAAAATAATTAATTAGCCATTTATGAGTTCCTCTTTTTTACTAGCATCCCGTCCGCTATGCGGTTCAC
>CALLVC010000260.1 GCA_938010785.1 uncultured Saprospiraceae bacterium | reverse complement strand
ATTATTAAAGTTAGGATAAATCGGTAGAAAAGCCTTTAGGCTTTCCTGTCTAAGACCTTTAGGTCTATTGACTTGCTAGCTTAAAGGCTAGTGACGGGAAAGCCTAAAGGCTTTTCTACCCATTAGCCGAAAACCCAAGCTTACCAATTATTCAGTCAAACCTACCAACCGTTCATTCTCTATTTTATAAAGGTGTTTTCGTTTGCATCTTTGGAGTGTTATTTATTTAATCACTTCAAAAATCACAATAATGAAAAAGGTAATTTTTAATTTTTTAATACTTATCGCCGCTTGTATGTTAAATCCATTAAATCTAATCGGACAAGAGAGAGGGATTGATACTCGAACTCAGATGGAACAACAGGACCCATTGGATATGTTGAAATCTGAAGGAATGACTACTTTGGATATTTTAAACATGCTGGACTTTGCAGGCATTAAGATGAAAAAATTTGACCTTGGTTCTTTTGCCCAGCCTTATCAGTTACATGTATTTGCTGAAAAAATTGTTGATGGGAAAACTACTGAAATTGATACTTTACTTGCTTACAACAATCAATATTATTTTCCAGATAAAGACGGTAAATTTAAATACGATTTTATTAATCAAATAAGACTTCTCACTCAAACCGATGATAACCAAAGTTTCATCAGTATTAAAACGAATGCTGTAAGCACAAGAAAAACGAACATTACCCTTCCTAAAGAAGATAATAGACAATTTTTTCTTTGGAGAGATTTTGTACACCAACCTTGGCAATTGAATCAAAATATTCCTTTGATGTTATTTGGGGCCGCTTGGTATGATAAAGCCATAGATAATTATCGCTTTTGTGGTACGGTAAATTTAGCGCAAGAGGAGGAGGCAACAAAGAAATTAATTGCCGACTTGCCCGCTTATATAATAATCAGCTATAAAATTACGGAGATAGAGAAAATATAAATGCTATCAAGCATTTCCTAGTTATTATTGCACCATTAGGGTGTTATTTATTTAATCACTTCAAATTTAAAACAATGAAAACTTTAAAAATCTTTAACCTTATTTTTTGCTTAAGTCTAACGATTTGCACCTTAGCCCAGAAAAATGATTTACTCTTAACCAATAGCCAATCCTTATCAGAAAACCGATATGAAGATATTGAAGGAAGCCCATTTTTATTTAAGGAATGGCAACAAGGAATCATCTACCCAAGAAATGAACAAGCTCCTCTTGAAAAAGTCCAATTAAACTATAATAGACAGACCAAAAGCTTTGAAGTCAAAAAAGGGAACAAGTTTGTTGCACTTGATGAGACTTGGTATAACAAGGTAGAAGTGTTAACAGACACGGAGGAAAAATGGTTATTTGAAACGGGCTTGCTACCCAAGAAAAAACAGCTCTTTGATAGATTAATTCATCAAGGGGAAGGATTTCGGATAGTTGAAGTATTCCATACGAGCATTATTACCACCGAAAAAGAAAGATATGCAGAGACCATAGAAGAAAAATCGTTTTCTAATAAGTCCAATTATTTTTTGTGGAAAATGGGAAAAAGAAGTTAATTAAGTTTAAGAAGAAACATATTTTAGCTTTATTTCCTGACGATAAATCAGTTTTAGAAAAATTTGCCAAAAGCAACCAATTGAAGTTTACGAAAGTGAAGGATTTAGTGAAAATTTTGAAGCATTATGACCAATTTTTATTAACATCAGAAACACAGGGATTGACTTATAACCAAAAAATCTAAAAGTCTATAAAATTCCATATTTTAATTTTCTCAAAACCAAATCCATGAAAAAATATTATTGCTTTATCATTTATTTATGCGGTATAACAACAATTTTGCTTGGGCAAAATAGCGTGACTGTTTTGGATAAATTGCAAGCGGGAGAGACTTTGGAGATAGATTGGGTGCAGCAGCAATATTTACCTGATAGTGGGTCGGTCGTTGGGGATTACCCTTTGTTTCCAGACCAAATGATTGATGGGGAAGGAGAAATGCATGCTAGATTGAAAATACAATTAAATGATAAGCAGCAATTGCAAATCTCCGTTGTATCTATTTTTGGTTTAGAATTTCCGAAAAGATTACCCTATAATCCCAGAGAAGGTATTTATGATGGTATTCCTAAGGAAGCGATGCAAATACCTATTATTGAAGATACACGCTATCATTTTAAAGAAGGAGAATCAATGCCTAAATTTCACAAAGATATGGCTACGCTTCCCATTATATTTGAAAAGGAAAAAGGAATTGTTAATAAAGATTGGTTTCAACAATTAGAGAAGATAACTCAAAAAGTACCAACATATTTTAATGCTTATCATTTAGAAAAATTTATTAATACTTTATTGCTAACTAACTGGATAACTAAAGAATATTATCAATTAGTCCATCAAGAAACAGTTTATGATAAACAGACGGTACATTTTATTAGACCTTGCTTGCCGCCTAAACAGACCGTTATTAAAGGGACTATTAGTAATTATTATGAGCGTAAAGTTTCTTTTAGTGAATTTGAGAAACCGAGTATCCTCATGAATTGGAATCGATATGAGGATATCACCTTAGATACACTAGGTAATTTTAGGATAGTTTTTACTTTAGATAATCCTGCCTTATTGAGACTTAATCATTACTTTAATTCCATTAGAATATATATTGAACCAGGAGATAGCTTGGAAGTTAATATTGATGGAAATGCGTTTTTCAGAAGCCCCCAATTTGCTGGAGATAATGCTAAATCAAATGAAATTTTGTTGAAGTTATTCCATGAATTGCGAGAAGATACTTATTGGATAGAGTCTAATAATAAGATTTATGGACTGACTCAAGAAGCCTATTTACAAAAAAGAAAAAATCAAAAGAAAAAGGAATTGACATTTTTAGAAAATCATAAAGAACAATTAACCACAAATTTTAGTCAATTCCTAAATCGACATATTCATTTTTGGGATACCCAACATCTATTCAGCAAACTTCGTTTTTTCTATAGGCAACGAGATGCCAGAATAAAGGATGATTATCTTGATTATTGCCAACAGTTAAGAGCACTTTTTTTTCGAATGCCAACTAATCAATCTGGCAATAATTTTTTACTAAGCAATTATTTAGAATTTCATAATTACCTTTTACGAGGAAGATTTGTGAGGCAAGTAATCCCAACGGCAGGGTTCAAAAGATTTGATTTTGCTAAATTGTTATTTGTTGCCCCTGAAAATATTTTTAGGGTGGGCGAACTCACGCTTTTTTATAACAAAAAAAAGAGAGATTCTAGTGATTTTTTAAATTTGTATAACTCCTTACAAGAAGGATGTAGCTTATCCGCCCAGAAGGTTATGCTTGCTGATTATTTAGATAAAAATATAAAGGATCCACCAGATAAGTTTTTTCGCCAATTACTTTTTAACCAAAAAGCACCTTATTGGATATTTCCAATAGGGAAGGAGGATAGCATTTCAGTTACTGATTTTTTTGGAACGCATCTTTTATTGCATATAGGATTAAGTCAAAATTTACAAGCGGCAAAAACGGATATACAAGCAATAAAAGATAGCACTAAAACACAATTTAAAACGATTAGTATAGTCGCAACTACTGATACCACATTGCAAAGTAACAAGGGGGTTGTGTATATAAAGCCCGAAGATATGCAGACCCTACGAGAGAAGTATTTAATTACAGGAACTGCGAATACTTTTTATATTGTTAATCCAGAAGGTAAAACTGTTACCAGTCCTTTTGAGACAAACTCTTTTCAGAAACTTACTAGTGTAGTTGCTAAATTGCCTAAGATACCTCAACAGGAAGAATGGCAACCCACTCCCATCTTCTGGCGAAACCTAGGCATTTCTACTTTAGCTTTATTATTCCTAGGCGCTATCTACACCCAAAGAAAAAGAACCCTAGCCAAAAGAGAACAACAAAAACGCCAACTAGTAGAACTCGAACTTAAAGGCATCCGTGCCCAAATGAATCCCCATTTTCTATTCAATGCACTAAGTTCTATTCAAAATCTGATTCGTAAAAAAGAAGATATTGCGGCAGACCGCTATTTAACTCAATTCGCAGGACTAGTCCGTAAAATATTACGTAACTCGGAACAAGAATTTATTACCTTGGAAGAAGAAATGGCTGCCATTAAACAGTATTGTAGC
>CALLVC010000259.1 GCA_938010785.1 uncultured Saprospiraceae bacterium | reverse complement strand
CTTTTCTTGGTCGTGGTCGTAAATTTCTATTTTAATGTCAGTGTAATCTAAGGCAGTCTGGTCAGCTCTATAAATTTCAAATCCTAGCATAAATTTTTCGGCGCTTCGTTTGCCTTTTTTAGGATTTTTAGGACCAGGAGTAGGGTTAGGAGTAGCAGAAAGGGTAAAAGAGAAGCATAGCATAATAGCCATGACTAAAGAAGTCAATACTTTTTTCATGTTCTGGGAATTTAATACTTAAATAATTTTTGGATAAAGTTTAGAAACGATGGAAGAACTCCAAAGGCAAGTATGGGGTAGTATAAGAAGCAAAATGTGGGATTATTGCAACTTATTGGATAACTGTGTTCTGGAATTAGTCTATAGTTTCTGAATACAAGATACGTAAAAACAAAGAATAATGTTTACACATAATTAAATTTTAATGTTTAAATAATTGAATTTGTAGGTTTTAAGTCAAAAAAAAGTTTATATTTTTATTTTTAAATATGATTTTGGTACAATAAAAAGAGATATATGAAAAAATGGTATAATTTATAAATTGGCAATTTAACTAGAAATTTACCCTCCTTTTAATCAATCTAGACCTTTATCTAGTGCTATCATTCATAAATCTTTGACACTTAAATCGGCGTCTTTTTCCGTTATACTGCGTTATTTATTATTTGCTATTTGGGACCTATATATAGTGTCTCTATTCATTAAAAGAGCTTCAAAAGAAGAAGATTATCCTTTTAAAAATAAAACTTGAATTTTTTCAAAAAATAAAAAATTAGAATAAGTAATTGATTATCAATTATTTGTGATGTTTTTGGTGAGTGGTGATACTATCTTTTTTCAAAAAAAATAAAAAATAAAAAAAAGGGATAGGGGGTACTTTTAAATATTTCGTTTAGTAAATGTAGCCGATAACTAATCAACAAAAATTAAAAGCTACATTTCAAAATAAATTTAATTTCTAATTCAGGTCAGTAAAATATAGTGTGTGGTAAAGCACCTAGCCTAGATTTTATTACCCATATCAAAAACTTAATAAGATGAAAAGTATCCAAAAATTTGTAATGATTGCCTTAATGGCATTAGCAATGGTGGCTTGTAAAAAAGATAATGAATTTTCTAAGCCAATTAATACGACTACTGGACAAAAAGTAACAAACGTTGTCAATTCAGATAACCATACACATGCAGGAAGAAAATGTGCTTCTGCCGCACACACGGAACAAAAATTACAAGACCCTATCTATAAAGCAGCACATGATAAAATCATGGCAAGATTTGAAAGCAACATTCGGTCTAGAGGCGCACAAAGTCGGTCTAACTGTACTTCCCCAACAATTTTACCTGTAGCCGTCCACTTTCAAGGAGTTAATGGTACAGATAAATCTTGTTTAATCGCAGCAGCGCAGGAAGCTATTCAAGTAATGAATGATGATTTTCAAGGAAAAAATAGCGATATCGTTCAATGGACAAATAATGCTGCAAGATTTTATCCTGGTATCAGCAATGGAGAAGCTTGTCTTGGATTTGCTTTAGGAAGCAAGAATCACCCAAGTGGTTTCAATTTAAATGATGGAGATTTAGCCATTACTGTTAACCAAGTGAATGGAGATGAAAGTAGCGCTTGGGCAGGATATATCAACATTTTTGTAGGAGATGCAGACGGTTCTTTGGGATATGCACCATTAGGTGGAAGTGGCAATGGAGATGGTGTAATGATTAGTCAATCAGCTTTCACAATTGGTACTACTGCCTGTGGTAACGTCCAAGGAGTCGCACCAAATGATTTAGGAAGAACATTGACCCACGAAATGGGACATTATTTAAACTTAGATCACGTATGGGGTGATGGCGGTTGTAATTCAGATGACGGAGTAGCAGATACCCCAAATCAAGCAGGAGAAAACTACGGATGTCCAACTTTAGGAGGTACAAAAGCATGTAACGGAGCAGAAGCATTACACATGAGCTATATGGATTACCCAGATGATGCATGTATGTATATGTTCTCAGCAGGTCAAACGAGTAGAATGGAAAATTGGGTGAACAGTGGTTTATTAGACAATCTTAAAAAGGATGTTTTAGGTGAGACAACAAACGGAGGTGATGACGCAGACGAGGATACAGATACAGACGAAGGTGAAGATACAGATGGAGGCGATGACACAGACGAAGGTGAAGATACAGATGGAGGCGAAGATACAGACGAAAATGAGGACACAGACGAAAATGAGGACACAGACGAGGATGCAGCTACAGAATTTCTTGTAGTACACTTGACTTTGGACAACTATGGTTCTGAAACGACTTTTGACATTGAAGATGAATATGGAGAGGTAGTAGCATCGTTTGGACCATATGAGGATGGTCTTGAAGGAAGATTAGTAAGAGAATATGTAGAATTACCAGCAGGCTTTTATACTTATGTAATCTACGATAATTATGGTGATGGTATCTGTTGTTCAGAAGGAGAAGGCAAAGTAAAGTTATTCAAAGGAGCTAGTTTATTTGCAGAGTCTGACGGGCAATTTGGTTACTGGGAAGAATTTGACTTCGTAATCGGTGAAAATGCTAGACTAAGTGCTCCAGCACACAGAAAAGATGCAAAAGATGCCAATCGAGTAGGAAAGAGACAACAATCAGGGACAAAAGCTACGATTAAGCAGTAAGTTAAAATATAAATTCATTATCTCCCTTAACCGTATCTCGAAAGCCCTGCTATGTAAATAGTGGGGCTTTTTACTTTTCTAGGTCAAGGGTTTCCAGAATCGAGAGCTTCCAGTTCCAGAACTCAAAGTTCTTATGATACCCCGCAGAATAGATTATTGGGGGCGAAGCTACCCATACGGGCAGGCTGCTCCTTTTATGAATTTCGTCTAAAATCACGTTGTGCTACAGACGGTTTCGGAGCGATGCTTCTAAAAAATGCCTGAAGAGCATCGCTCTGCCCCGTCTGTAGCCAAAATGATGCAAAAAAGGAGCTAAAGGAGCATAGCTTCGACCCGATTTATCTAGCATTTTATTCTATAGGGTAATCAATAGACCGCTAAGTTCTAAGACAAAAACTAATATTTTTTAACAATAAAAAACAAAATCATGAAGTATTCAATAATCCATAATATCCAAAAATTGACTTTTATATTAAGTATATTGATGGCAAGTCTAAGTATATTTAGTTGTAGTAATAAACAGCAAAATCTACAAAAGGTAACTACTACTGAGCCGATAATTACTTTAGAAAAAGAAAGAACAAGAGGAGACAGAATCCCTCGTTATAAAGTTGAAATATTTAAAGATAAGGTAGCCAAATATACCGGATTAGCAAATGTTGCTGTTATGGGAGAACAGTTAATTGAACTAGAAAAAGAGGAGTATGCCGCTATTTTAAAGCAGTTAGAAACAGCTGATTTTAAGACCTTGAAAACTAATTATAAAGGTGAAATGCGAGATTTACCATTGACTTCTATTAGTATTGACGGGCAAAAAGTTACTTACAATCAAGATAATTGTCCTAAGCAATTAAATGATTTAGCAATGGCTATTGAAAAAATAGTGAGTGATAAGGTTTTTAAATAAGGTGAATTTGGTAGCGCAGACTTTAGTCTGTTCGGGATATAGGTCTTTAGACCTGTTGTATGCACACATTTGGCTAACTCCAAAAAAAAAGTGCCTTTAGGCACCAAAAATGGGTAGTCAATAGGTATCAGCGATTGGCATTTGTGCCGTAGGTACAAAACATGGCGTTCAAACCCACGTTTCGTACCTACGGCACGATTAGAAGATAAGAATTTTCTTTAGTCTATACCTTTACCTATATTTGATACCTACGGCATTTTTTTCTGTCAATTCCCTAAATATGTGCATATGGTAGGTTATAAGACTTGTTGTTATTAATACTAGGAATTGATTTAGCTAACCTGAAGGTCAGTATCGCGAACAAACTGAAGTTTGTACTACCAGTTATCCTTTTAAAAAACAGCTCGATAAGATAAAGAAGGCAAAATGGGCAAGACATTTTGTGATTTAATCTCACTATCTTCGGGGAAGTCTACATCTTCTTGTAAGTACTGATAATAAGGATTTTGTCGATTATACAAATTATACACGCCGATATTTAGAGACTGTTGGATTTTTTCTCCTTGCCATTTATAATGAAAACCTGCATCTAAGCGATGATAAGCAGGCAATCTATGGCCATTGATAGCCCCAATTCTTTCTTCATCTCCATTCACCAAATTGCTCAAAGGCAAAAAGCGCCATTGGGTTTTGATTAAAGAAAAGGCTTGTCCAGAACCGTATTGCCAATGTGCAAAAAAGGAGAGTTTGGGGTTGATTTGATACTTAATAGAAGTTTTGAGTTCATGTGGGTGGTTAAATCGAAAAGGATAGGTTTCGCCTCCATTATTTTCTTCAAAAGTTCGTTCCGAGACCGTATAAGCGTAATTTAACTGACCGGTAATCGGCCCTTTATTTTTTGAAAAACCAGCACTTACCCCATAGCTTTCACCAGACCCAGTGGTGATTTCTGCTTCCCAAGCGATAGGGTCAAAATCGACTAAGCCGGGTAAAGTCAGGGTAAATTCGTCGTCAAAAAAGGTAATCAGGTTATCCATTTTTTTATAAAAGGCTTCAAAATTAACTTGCCAGCCTTTGGGAGAATTATAGCTTAAATTCCAAGCAAATTGTAAAGCTGTTTCTGGCTCAATATTACTAGTGGATGGTACCCATAAATCACTTGGGAAACCTCCGCCAGAAGTACTTAAAATATGTAGTCCTTGTGCCATTTTACTGGCAGAAAGAGTAGTGGACCAATTAGGTGACCATTTATTTTTTAGACTAAATCGAGGTTGAGGAATAAAATAGTTTTTTCCATTTGTCAAATACAAGGCGAAGTGAAGCCCTCCATGCAGCGACAAATTATCATTTATGGCAAAGTTGTCCTCTAGATAAAAATTGAATTCTTGTGTTTTGAAAAGTGGTGGGATTAAAATTTCGTCAATGAGGTTGATAGATTCTAGATATTCTTCCTCAGTTTCCGCATCTTCAACGGCATAATCAACATTCCCTGATTCAAAAGACCTTAACAGAAAACCACCACCAAATAAAACTTGATGACTAGGATTGGGGTAGTATTCCAAATCTATTTTTACACCAGCATCTCTTACTTTTGAAACGAAGGTGTAATAATAATAATAGGATTCAAAGTCGCCATCGAAACTATACTGTTCATCGTAATAATTTAGACTCCGATAATCATATTGACTTAAAGTAAAAGTTGTATTTGAGAATAATTGTTCGCCAAATAAATGATTCCAACGAAGTGAACCAATCTTGTTACCCCAGAATAAATCTTGCTCCTGTTCTTCAAAATCGTAGTCTCCAAAATCTATATCTTCATAGTAGTAGCTGTTTAAATCCGTGTAATCATCTTTGCCTTGATAATAGCTGACAAAGACTTGGTCTTTGGGAGATAAGCGATGGTGAAATTTTGCATTAATATCAAAGAAAAAATAATTGAGGGAGCCGTCGTAGCCATTATTCTCTTTATTTTTCACACTTAGTTTTTTCAACAGCGGGTCTAAATGCGTTCTTCTGAGGGCAACAATTAAACCACTTTTATCTTTTTGAATAGGTCCTTCTACTACCAATTTACTGGCTAAGGTTCCTATTTCAGCTTCAGCTTTCCATTCTTTGGTATTGCCCTCCTTGACGCGTACATCAATTACGGAAGAAAGCCTACCGCCATATTTTGCCGAAAAACCATCTGTTAAAAAATGGGTGCTTTTAATGATATGGGTATTAAAAACAGAAAATAGGCCAAGAGCATGAGAAGGATTATAGATAGGCACACCATCTAAAAGGACTAAGTTTTGGTCCGCATTTCCACCTCTGACATTCAATCCACCGATGCCATCAGAACCACTTTGCACACCAGCTTTGGTCCCTAAAAAACGAAGTAAATCTGGTTCTCCACCCAAGGAGATACCCGAAGTCAAATCCTCTAGATTAATTTTTTCTCCTTTTCCTAATGCCAGATACGCTTGTTGTTTATCAAACTCCGCATCGGTCACGATGACTTCTTGTAGCGTGATAGAAGGCTTTAGGGCAATAGTAACTTTTTTATTTTTTGAAAGGCTAATTGTTTGGACCTTTCCTTGGTAACCCAAATAGGAACTTTGTAATTCGACCTTTCCTTCGGGTATTTT
>CALLVC010000258.1 GCA_938010785.1 uncultured Saprospiraceae bacterium | reverse complement strand
GACGAAATATTTTGAATTATGTAATTATTTGCTCACATAATATACAAAGTATTTCGTCTTTGTTTTAAACACCTCTATTTCAAAGAACTACACATTTTTATTTTTAGCTTGACGCCAATTCGCATTTCATACGGGGCTATTATGGTTTAATCACTTCGTGATTTTTAGAAATGCAAAAATTGTCAAAGAACCAAAAAAAATAAGAAAAATTAGTTGGTACACTTTACTTTTGCTCTTAAAAATTCAACATAAATTCATTCAAATTAACGGAACTCTCTAAACCGATTTTTTTTCGCAATCGGTAACGAGCTACCTCTACTCCTCGAATAGAAATATTCATCAACGGCGCCATTTCTTTAGTGGATAAATTCATTTTTAAATAAGCACAAAGTTTCTGGTCATTTGCCGTTAACTGAGGGTACGCCTCTTTTATTTTTTGTAAAAAATCATTGTGTACTTGGTCAAAATGGTGAGCAAACTGATTCCACGTATCATCTAATTGAGTGTTTTCATTTAATAGGCGATTGACCTTTTTGAGGTCTCCTGCTGCTTTTAAATCATCTGTATTCTTGATTACTTTATCAAGGGTCATTTGGATTTGTTGAATCAACTCACTGCGTTGTACTAAGTGCATTGTTGACATCGCCAATTCACTATTCTTATGGGCAATTTCATTTTCTAATTGCTGATTTTTCAGGGACATAATTTCTTTTTCGCTTTGTTCTACCGCTTTTAGATGCTCTACCTCTTTAAGTTTTTGGGCAGATTCTAACTGTGCTTTCTCGGCTTGAAATTGTCTCCTAGGAATCAATATTAACCCACTTAAAATGGAGAATCCTAGTAAAAAATAGATAATGATAGCTTGATTAGAAGCATACCAGGGCGGTTGAATAACAAAAGAAAAACTTGCAGGTTTACTTTCTTGTCCATGCATGGATTTAGCCTTCACCAAAAACTGATAAGCACCTGAGTTAAGGTTCGTAAAATCTTTTTCTGGTTTAGCAGACCAATTAGACCAAGTATCATCAAAACCGTCTAATTTAGTAGCAAATTGTAAATTTTCTTTAAAAGCAAAGTTCGTTGACACAAAGCTAAATCTCAACGCATTATCTTCATTTGATAATGCCTCTTCTAATTCGTGTTGCTTGGCATTGTATTGTCCAAATATCAATACACTATCTCGCTTACCAATCGTTTGCACCTTAACAATACTAGCAGTAAAGTCTTGTTGTTGATTGCTTAATTTTTTAGATGGGTTGAAATGAAGATAGCCCTTTTCTGCCCCAATAAAAACATGATGTTCATCATATGGATAAATTAACTCAAATCCTCTTACCAATTTATTACTCAGTTCTGGATAAACCACCTTTGAAAATGATTTTGTCACCCCTTTATCATCTATTTTCAACAAGCCTGTTTCGTTGGTCGTCGTAAACCAGATATTCCCAACTTGGTCTTCGAAGAAACGTTGAATATGCTCCTCTGGACCAATTAGATTCACCATTTCAGTATAAAGTACAAATGTGTCTTTGTCGGCTACATATTTAAAAACACCTGTTTCTCCCGTAAAAACAATTTCCTCGTTTATCTTAAAAACGTGATTTAGGTTATTGCTAGGTAAACCATCCTTTTCTCCATATAATTGCACTGCTATGGAGACTAAATCATCGGCTATTTTTACTTTATAAATACCTCGGTAAGGATGTGAAATCCAAATATTACCTGCCTCGTCTTGTTCCATAATTCGGCAAGACTCGTCTAGGGCTTCATATTTTCTGATTTTTTGCCAAGTACTATTCGCTTTTTTATACAAAATTAATCCGTGGTAGGTTCCGATGAGGTAATAATTGGGGTGTTGAGTCAGTGGTATAATTGTCCAATTACCAAGTGTCGAAGCAATTTTTGATAGCTGCTGGTCTTTATTAATAATAAAAGCACCTTCGTGGTGACCTATAAAAAGGTCTTCTTGAAGTTGGTCTAGTCCCCAAACTTGACCGTCACTCCCCTTTACTAATTCAAAACTATTATCCTTTAATGGATTATAGTAAGTCTGCCACGGTTGCCGATACAATCCATTTGAGGTACCTAAATATAATTGCCCATCATGGATTTTCACCCCATATGCCGTCCCCTCTTGGTCATTATCTGGAATCAATTTTGAAAATGGCGTATTATGAGCAATATAATCAATCCCATTATTAAGCCCCAACCAGATATTATTCGACTTATCCGTAAAAATACTGATAACGTGATTGTTTTGCAGCCCATTATTCCGGTCTAGCTTATATAAAAATTGGCCTTCTCTTCCTAAGATAACTAAACCTGCATTGGGCGTACCAACAGCAACTTTACCCTCCGCTAAATTATCAATACAAGAAACTTTATTATTTACAAAGAAGGCTTTTCCATCTTTTTGGTAAGCTGTGGTTACACCATTGACATAGGTAAAAATACCGTTATCCAATGTACAAAATAGGATGGATTCATCTTCATGAGCGATAACACTTGTAATGATGTTTTTGGATAATTGCTCACCACCGGGCAAAGCAATAATTTCATTATTTATAATCTCTCCTACCCCATTTTCATTATTAATAAAAATACGTCCCAATGCCGTTCCCAAATAATCTACCCTTCCATCTTGGATAACTTCTATTTGTTGACCATCATAGACAAAAACTTTGTAAGAAGCTATAAAATATATTTTATTTGCCACCTCTATCAATCGCCACACATCCGCAAAATTATTATGTGGTTCAGGAATTAAATCTACTAAAGATTGGAAGATAAGTAGTCCACTATCATCTGGCTCAAAAAAACCAAATTCTCCTTGTCCACCTACATAAATTCGCCCCTTATCGGTGATGTGCAAAGACCGAGCAATCGTTTTGTTTTTTAAGGGGAACAACTGCCAGTTGATACCATCGTATTGTAGTAGTCCATTATTATTGGCAAAGAACATAAATCCATTCGGATGTTGGTCTATGTCCCAATTTTGGGTACCTGCTTGATAGACTTCATTGGGGTAGTTGGTGGTAAATGGAATACCGATATTGTTGGGTTGGCTCCACAAAATAGAAGCGAACAATAGAAAATAAAATGAATATAGAGACCTATAGCACATAATCTAATGAAGTTGAGCAATAATAAATTTTCAGTAATAGCTGACGTAGCGAAACGAATGTCGTTCAACTTGCAAATAACAACACAAAACATATATGATGTAGTAAAGATGTATAAAATATTAAAAAAAACCAAACTTGTAGTAGTAGAGTTGTATTAATTTTTTCTTTAGAAGAATCCCTTTTACCTAATTTTGTTTTATAAAATATATGGATACCAAAGATAATTTCATAAACCTTACAATTTAATGATAATTATACAAAGTCCATTAAACCTTTCCAAAAACTACTTTGTAGTATTAAATTTTACCTTCTAAAATTATCAAAATAAGGAAAATCATTTTTATTATGAAAAAAATTTACATTTCGTTTTTATTATTATTTTCAATCACGACTGTTTTTTCCCAATTGGAAGGAACAACGTGGCGAATAGCTCCTACCGCACAGGCATTAGCTGTTGGACCAGCTGTAGGAGATTTCTCTTGGTGGTCAAATAGTGCTGGTGACGTGACTACTAGAGCTTGTTTTTTTGATGACACTTTTGTTTTTAATGCAGATGGTACTTTTCAGAATGTTCAAGATGGTGAAACTTGGTTAGAACCTTGGCAAGGGGTAGACCCTGAAGCTTGTGGTGCTTCTATTGCGCCGCATGATGGTTCTGTTACTGCCACTTGGGCTTATGATGCAGCTGCTGGAACAGTAACGATTACTGGACAAGGTGCTCATTTAGGTTTAGCAAAAGTTATCAATGGCGGAGAACTTGCTTCTCCTGCTGATGCGCCTGCTTCTATTACCTACCCTGTTGTACTTGATGGAACAACCATGACCATTGACATTAATTTTGGTCCTGGGTTTTGGCATTTTGTTTTAGAACAAGTAGCTGGCGAAGAGCCTGCTCCTGCTAGTGTAGTCGAGGGAACTTGGAAAATAGCTCCTATGGCTCAAGCATTAGCTGTTGGCCCAGCAATAGGCGATTTCTCTTGGTGGTCAAATAGCGCAGGCGATGTTGATACTAGAGCTTGCTTTTTTGATGACCAATTTGTTTTCAACGCAGATGGTACTTTCATGAATGTTCAAGATGGTGAAACTTGGTTAGAACCATGGCAAGGGGTAGACCCTGAAGCTTGTGGTGCACCTATTGCGCCGCATGATGGGTCAAATGCTGCTACTTGGGCTTTTGATGAAGCTGAAGGAACAATCACGCTTACTGGTGTAGGCGCTCATTTAGGCTTAGCAAAAGTAGTTAATGGCGCGGAGCTTGGTTCGCCTGCTGATGCACCTGCTTCTATTACCTATCCAGTAATCATTGAAGACAACATGATGACCATAGATATTAATTTTGGTCCTGGATTTTGGCACTTTGTTTTAATAAAAGATACAGGCGAAGTAACGGAGCCTAGTGTAGACCAAAATGTTACGTTTACGGTAGATATGGCTGGATTTGTAGGCGATTTCACGACCGTATATGTTAGTGGTAATTTTAAT
>CALLVC010000257.1 GCA_938010785.1 uncultured Saprospiraceae bacterium | reverse complement strand
ATTTTTAGCAGCCTTTTTCCGCTATTTTTTACCAAAAAATAAATCCGTAGCGGGTGCTATGCATTGATTTTTTGGCGAAAACTATCGAAAAAATTCAAGCTAAAAATTTTACCCGATTAATCAATCCGCATTACTTAATATATAACTGCTATTTTTAATAAGCAAATTAATTTTATTTTGTTCTTGTTTTCTTATAGATACATGACCTATTGTAGGTTCTAAGACTATAGAAAATAGTTAAATTGATATAGCGTATGATTTTTTCAAAAAAATATAAACTTTGCCTTTTTGCTTGTCTCTTGCTTTTTGCTTGTAAAAGTGCTGACTGTGGATGTCCCATGGCCGAACAAACAACTACTCCAATACAAGTAACTAAAGAGCAAAAAGAATTTCAGGTAATCACTAAACCTTAGTTTCTTAGTAATTAAATTCCTGTTTCTCAACAATATCCAACGACTACCCTAAGTTTATCGAATAAACAATTTTAATGATAGATACTACTTCCTATTTGATTACTAAGCGTCCTCTTATGAAGTTTTTACTTTCCCTTTTTACTGTATTCTTTTGCACTGCTGCTTTTACACAAGATAGTGTACAAGTGAACGACCTGAAAATTGGACAATGGAAATCTCATCTACCTTATCACGCAGGTAATTGGGTCACGCAAAGTGAGACGACTATTTATTATGCTTCTCCTTTCTCCCTTTTTACTATAGAAAAAGAAGATTTCGCAGTAGATTTTATTTCAACGGTTGATGGCTTATCAGATGTTGGCGTAAACATTATTAAATATAATCCTAACTCTGAAGCACTACTAGTCATTTATGATAATAGTAATATCGACCTAATCAAACCTGATGGGATTGTCAATTTTAATGATATTCAACAAAATACGTCTATCGTTGGTGATAGAACTGTTTATGATATTTTATTTGAAGGCAATGCTGCTTTTTTATCTACTGGTTTTGGCATCGTCAAATTAAATTTAGACCGAGAAGAATTTGAGTTTACCACTTTCACAGGAGTCCCCGTTTTAGGAATGGCAATATTTGAGAACCATATTTATGCTTCCACCGACGAAGGTGTCTATAGAGCACCCAACGACCCCTCTATCAATTTAGCTGATTTTAGTAATTGGCAATTACTAGATGTGTTAGAAGGATTTCCTCCAGTCTATAGTTCTAATGCCATCGCAACGCATCATAATAGCCTTTATCTTGATATTAATGATGCATTATTCCGTTACCAAAATGGGGAATTAACAGAGGTTCATGTGGAAGAAGATTTTGGGATTGAATTTTTGTCCGCTGGTAATGAATTTTTAATTGTTGGTTTATTTTGTAAAGGTGATTGCCGAGATAAGGTTTTATTTTTTAAAGATGATAATTCTTTCACTACTGCTAGTAGAAGGTGTGTTGACGAAGCAAAATATGCTATTGAAGAACCAAATGGGCGAATTTGGTTTGCTGATCAATTTAGAGGTATTCGCTATGCTAACCAAGCTGGTGAAAATTGTAATTTTTTAGATTTTGATTCGCCCGGTTCTCATAACAGCAGTGAAATTTTACTCGCTAATGACAAGGTGTATATTGCGGCAGGAGGCATTGCTTCTAACCAAACGGCACTCAACCGAGTAGATGGGCTTTTCCTTAGAGAAAATAATCAATGGAGTGTAATCAATAGAGGAAATGTGCCACTATTTTTAGAAAAAGATATCGACCGAGACTTTTATAGGCTCGCCGTTCATCCTGATGATGGCCGCCTTTTTATTGGTACTTACTGGGGTGGTTTGATAGAAACAGATGGAGAAAATTATAAAACTTATACGCAAGATAATTCCTCCCTTCAAGGAGCTATCGGTGATGAAGCTCGTGAAAGAGTCTCTGGTCTGGCTTTTGATGACGAGAATAATTTATGGATGAGTAATCATGGTGCTTCTCGCCCCATTTCTGTCCTAAAAGCAAATGGCGAATGGCGAAGTTTTAATGCCCCTGTAAAAGGCTTACTACAAATGGCCATCGACGGCAATGGCTATAAATGGTTTGTTGCACCGGGTGAAGGAGTTCTGGTTTTTGATGATAATGGAACTATCGATAATATCAACGACGACCAGATTCGATTATTTAGAGCGTCTAATAGTGCACTAAGAACTTCTATCATCAATTGTTTGGAAGTAGACCTCGATGGCGATGTATGGGTTGGTACTTCCGAGGGACCCGTTATTTTTGAATGTGGTAATAGTGCTTTTGATACGGACATCTGTAATGGTTCTTTGAGACAATTGGAACAAGATGGTTTTGGGGCTAATTTGTTAGTTACAGAAAACATTCAAAGCATTGCTATTGACGGTGCCAATCGAAAATGGATAGGCACTAATAACGGCTTATTTATTCAGTCTTCCGACGGAAGAGAACAAATTGCCTTTTTTAATACAGAAAATAGCCCGCTTTTTGATAATACTATTATAGATATTGCTATTAATCAAGAAACAGGCGAGGCTTTTATCGGTACTAATAGTGGAGTCATTTCTTTAAGAGGAGAAGCTATCGAAGGTCGACCAATCAATAGCCCTAACATCTATGCTTTTCCTAACCCTGTGCGCCCTGAATATAATGGCCCTATTGCTATTAAAGGATTGGCAAGGGATGCGAATGTTAAGATTACTGATGTTAGTGGGCAATTGATTTTTGAGACAACTGCGCTTGGTGGACAGGCCATCTGGGACGGCAAAGATTTTTCTGGACGACGTGCAAGTACAGGTGTTTATCTGGTTTTTAGTACTAGTCAAACTAGAGGATTGAGTAGCCCTAATACTGCAGTAGCTAAAATTTTGTTTATTAATTAAACCCTTTGATACTTTGAGTGAAATAGGAAATGGTATATTAGTCGGATTAGCAGTAGCGATATTAGTCGGCCCTATCCTTTTTTCGCTCATTCAAAGAAGTATTGAACAAGGGATAAAAGCTGGATTATGGGTGGCATTTGGTATTTGGATAAGTGACATTCTATTTATTGGTGGAATTATGCTGGGCGTGACGCATATCGCTAAAATGATTGAATCTCCTTTATTTGAGCCTATTCTAGGTGTTTTGGGTGGATTTGTGTTGATTGGTATTGGAGTAGCTATGTTTATCTCTAAGCCTGTGGATACTATAGAAGGCTCCGAAGGTATTGAAATTTTATCTTCTCAATGGCGATTATGGTTGGAGGGTTTTCTTATCAATACCATCAATCCTTTTTCTGTTATTTTTTGGACAGGTATTATTACTACTCGTTCGGTTGAAACAGATTTATTTTCTAGTAGTAGTTATCTGTTTTTTGGAAGTGTTTTGGGAACCATTGTTTTCACAGATTCCCTAAAAATATTTTTAGCTGAAAAAATTAGATCTCGTTTAAAACCTAATCATATTCTAAAAATGAGAAAAATTTCTGGGTTTGCTTTATTTATCTTTGGGGTAGCGATGATGATTCGGGTAACCTTAATTTAGGGGAAGGGAGGTTATGAGGTAGATGAGGTTTATAAGGTGATGAGGTTTATGGAGGGGCTCTAATACTTAAAGATTGGTAATAAATTGTAATTTGTTAATTGCGCTTTTGTTTGCTCAAAATCTTTACTAATTCCTAATAGAAAACCACCACCGCCTGCCCCACATATCTTCAATTTAAAATTTGAACTACTCAAGCCTTCCAACCAGATATTTTTAAAATCCTCTAATATCATAAAATCGAAATATCGATACTGAAATAAGCTCAATTCATGTATCGTCGAAAATAATAAATCCCATTGCCCATGTAAAAAAGTATGAATCGCATCATCTACTAATGGGACTAGTTGGGATTGACACTTCCTATCATAAATCGCTTCTTTGCATCGCTCTAAAAATTCATTAATAAAAGGACTTGCTTCTCTTTTTACCCCAGTATCTAAAAGAAAAATGGCACTCTTCCCATCTTTGTCCGTTTCTTGTAAACTTACTTTCTTTATTTCCGCTCCTAATGAAATAGGATAATTTAAATAAGATACTAATGGGTCGGTGCCTGAGCTTGCTCCATGAAAATAGCTTTCCATTTGGGCAAAGACTTTTTTTAATTCCAATAAGGAAAGTCTTTTATTGTTTTTGCCAAACTTATCTAGAATAGCTGCACACAAAGCTCCCGAACTTCCAACGCCATACCCCGTAGGAATATTAGCATCAAAGTATAAACCTTGCTGTAAAGCTTTGGCCAAATCAGAAATATTTAACCATTGATTTAAACCTTGTTTTTCTAAATAGCGTTGAAATAAAGGTAGGTCGTATTGCAATTTTTTGAACTCAGCCTCATTCGTTGCATATTTCCATTGACCATAAAAGTCGTTTATTGGCATAGCCAAAGCTTGCGAGCCTTTTATGACCGTATGTTCTCCGAAAAGCAATATCTTAGCGTTGTACAGGATGACAGGATTTTTGTAGGTCATACTTTGATAACTTGTTCTAGGTCGTGTTCCTTTCAGGACTTGTTTTGATTGTTCTTAGTAGGGCAAGGGTTTTCTTATAAAGTAGACTTTATTCGAAAAATTTTCTTAAGGCTGACCGTGAACCGTATGCCGTGAACCGAATAAAGTCTAGTGAATTAGAAATTATTTTACAAATATATGAATGCAGAACAAAAAATAGATTTTTAAAGAAAAAAGTTGACTAAAATAACTATTTATTTTCTAACTTATTCTATGCAAAGTCTCTTTTCTCTAAATCTCTTCTCTGTTCTAAATATGTCCACCAAATAATATTTAAATTATGGCAAAAAGAACCATCCCAGTTGTCGATTTAGCAAAATTTACGGAAGGCACTACTCGCCAAAGAAATGCTTTTGTCAAAAAATTAGGCAATGCTTTTCATACGCTTGGTTTTGTGGGTGTAATAAATCATGGCGTCTCTCAGCAATTAATTGATGATTTTTATGCGGCATCAAAGGCTTTCTTTGCCCTACCGACTGAAACAAAGCGTAGCTATGAAATAAAAGAATTGGCTGGACAAAGAGGCTATACCTCTTTTGGAACAGAGCATGCCAAGCAATCAAAAGTGGCAGATTTAAAAGAATTTTTCCAAATTGGACAAACTGTTCCTGCTGACCACCCATTAAAACCACAATATCCTGATAATGTCGAAGTGGCTGAGGAAGCTAACTTTTTAAGATTAGGCGTAGAATTATATCGGGCTTTTGAAAAATCTGGTGGTAGCTTATTAGAAGCAATTGCGATTCATTTAGATTTAGATAAAAATTATTTTACGGATTTCATAGACGAGGGAAATAGTATTCTCCGAGCGATTCACTATCCGCCCATTCTAAAAGAACCCAAATCTGCCATTAGAGCCGAACAGCACGAAGATATCAACTTAATTACCCTTTTGGTGGGTGCCTCAGCAGGAGGTTTGCAATTATTAAATATGCAGGATGAGTGGATGCCTATTACGCCAGAAGAAGATGAGATTGTGATAAATGTTGGTGATATGCTACAACGATTAACCAATGATTATTTAAAATCTACTACCCATAGAGTTGTGAATCCTCCAAGAGAAGAATGGCACAAGCCAAGATTGTCTATTCCTTTCTTTTTACACCCTAAAAGTGATATGGATTTGACTTGCTTAGCTAACTGTGTAGAAGACCAACCGAATTACGAACCTATCACTGCTGGTGAATATTTAGATGAACGATTAAGGGAAATTGGACTGAAAAAATAGGCTATTTAAACCTTAAAAGCTTTCGTTTATCAAAAAAGAAGCAGAATACACATTTGCGAATGAAAAAATCGTAACTTTGTAGTGTGATTCTTGATTAAGAAAGTCGCTCCTTTGGGTTCGACAAATCTATAAACAGTTAAATTTAAAACTATTATGGAAAATATATTTCTATTTGGCTTACCTGGCGGTACAGAGATATTTGTGATTCTTTTTATCGTTTTATTATTATTTGGTGGCAAGAAAATTCCTGAGTTAATGCGCGGTATTGGTAAAGGCATCAAAGAATTTAATAATGCTAAAGCAACTATCGAAACAGAGATTAAAGAAGGTATGAAAGAGACAGACCCAAAAGAATTGAAGAAAGATTAAGCTTCTTTAAATATAGCACTAAAAAAGCGAATAGGTAACTGTATCTATTCGCTTTTTTTGTGGTTACACATCTGTCTTAGCTTTTAATAATTGTAACAGTGCATTTATATTTAATAAACCTAAAAGAAAACCTAAGCTAACGCCAATTGCTAATGCTATCGTATAACTGAACATCCAAGGCATTCCCTCATAATTAACCAAAACAAAACTTATTACTGCCATTAGTACTCCTAATACCACCAATCGACCAAATAAGACCATGTCTGTTGTTAATCCAAAAGCCTTCTTAGCAATAATAATTTGACCTATAAAGGCAAAGGATTGGGTCAAAAAAGTAGTCCACGCAGCTCCTAAAGCTCCATAGGTAGGAATCAATAAAAAATTTAAGCCCATATTTAAAGCGACACTAACTACAAAAATTCGATTCATCTTTGCTAGACTATTATTTGCCGTTAATAAGGTCCCATAAATGTACCCTCCACTGATGATTATAAAATTTAATATCAATACGCCTAAAACATTGGCACTATAAATACTAGCGTCGTCATAGAGTAAAAACATAATCTCCTTCCTAAAAAAATAAGTAGCGACCGATAGTGTAATCGCCCCACACATGAGCATCTGTAAACTCAGTCGCATGATTGGGCGAATCGACTTTTTTTCTTTTAGTAATTTGGCAGACATGGGTAATAATAAGCCTGCAAATAGGATTCCCAAAACATTCACCGCATCCAATAACCTATAGGCCGAAGCATATATTCCTGCCTCTTTTTCTCCGTTTGTCATTAATCTTTCTATCATGACAAAATCAATTCTGGTGTATATGGTCATTAGAAAAATGGCTAAGGCAAAAGGATAACTTTTTTTAAGAATTAGCAATAAAAAGGCAGGATTAAATTTAAGTTTAAAGTAAGGTAGTTTATTATAAACAATAACAAATGCGGTAATAGCCGTAACCAATAAAGAAACAGTTTGCGCATAAATAAACCATTCTATTTTAAAGGGTTGTGGAGCGAAGTTCGTAAATAATAAAAGACTGCAAATAATAATCAGTAAACCTCTATCCAAAATAGTTAATAAACTGTCTGTCCGATACAAGCCTAAACCTGAAATATTAGACCTAAAAAAAATAATCGCGGATAATAATAGTTGATTCAATATAAAAAAGCCAAGGACTGAAAATTGCCGAGTACCATAACCTAAGATGAATGCTACTATTATGGTTAGAAAACTGTAAACAAGTCCTAATCCCAATTTTAATACTAACATATTGGGAAAATACTTTGGCAATAATTGATTGTACTGTGCTATATTTCGATTGTTAAAATTTTGTAGACCAAAATCATTAATGATGTGCATCAAAAAAGTAAAACTAAATAGCGTCGCATATAGGCCATAATCTTCTAAGCCTACTCTATTTTGTACCGTTCGGTCAATTCCGAAAATATAGAAGGGTTTTATCAATAAATTGATGAAAAGGAGAAATAGTATGTTGAGAAGAAATTCTCGTTTCATAAAAGAACTTTGAAAAAATAAATCTACTAATTTATCTTTTCATCACTAAAAGATGCCTAAAAGAAAAAAGGCTATCATTATAACGAGATAATGATAACCTTAATTTTGTTGGAGGTCGGAAGCGGATTCGAACCGCTGTACGAGGTTTTGCAGACCACTGCCTAGCCACTCGGCCACCCGACCCTCTTACGCTAAAAAATAAGCTTAAATTCGCATCATTTTAAAACGACCGCAAATATATATTATTTTTCAGAACTATGCTTAATTTAACGAAGAAAAGCTCAAATAGTTTCTTGACACTAGTATCTTTGTGTTATTATTTTGACTAAAAAATCAACTAACTCGTGATATGCTAAATGTCAAAAAAACGAATTCACTTTCAATCGCTTTTATCTTACTGCTTTGTTTTTATTTTAGTTGCGAAACTACTCAAAAACAATCCCTTCAAAATGATATTTTAAAGATTGATTATTATGTAAGATATCTGCAATCAGATAAACAGGTTAAAGCAGAAATAAGTTTCTCCGAAATTGTAGACTCTACTAAAAAAATCGTACCAAAAAGAATGGAAGAGGTCTTATTCCAGAATAGTGCCTTAGATGGAAAAAAAGTTAAAGACACTTATAAATATCAACTCGCTAAACAAAGTCCTTTTGTAGATACTTATAATTTTGCTTTTAGAGATTATACGCAGCAAGTAGCTAATCAACCCGTTTCGATAAACCCTATAGCTGATTTTTCTATTAAAAAAAATAAAGTAAGTAAATTAGGGGGAACAACTATATCCTTAGAAGGAAAACCGCTTCAGGAGGAAGAATCTATCATTATTTTATTGAGTGATGCCAATAATAAAACGATTACCTTTTTTGCCAAAGCATTAGCCATTAATATTTCTCCAGAAAAAATAAGTGGCTTGACTTTAGGGCAAGGCACTATTTATGCCGTCAGAAAACAAAATTTAAATGAGACCTCTGCTGCTTCTTATCAACTTAAAGGCCTTACTGAATACTATTCCGAAGTGAAAGAAATTGAAATAGTAGAATAAGGAAAATTTTAAGGCTTTGTTTGGTCAACTAAATTTGCTGTTAACATTTTTTCCTCCAATCGTTTTCGCTTAGGAGTCCGAATACTATCTTTCAAATACTTTTCTATAACTAAACTAGCTATTGGAGCAGCATAAGTTCCACCAAATCCACCATTTTCAATATATACGGCTATCGCAATTTTAGGATTTTCTTTAGGTGCAAAGGCAAAGAAAATAGAATGGTCTTTACCCGCATTTTGAGAAGTCCCTGTTTTTCCACAGACTGAAATATCTTCAATATAAGCTTGCTTGGCCGTACCTGATAACACAACTTGTTCCATTCCATCTATGATAGGCTGAAAATGAGCAGCATTAACCGAAACCTGCTGTATTTTTTGATATTTTGCTGGAGGAGGAATCATAGTCTTCTCGCTATCTTCAAATGCTTTCGCTAAATGGGGCAAACGATAACTTCCTCTGTTTCCGAGAATAGCTGCTAAATTAGCCATCTGTAAGGTGGTCATTTCTACCTCTCCCTGTCCAATACCAACAGACATAATTTTTCCTGAATTCCAGCCACCATCATTTTTATAAATCTTATCATAATATTTAGGTGTGGGATTATTTCCTTTCTTTTCCCTTGGATAATCTATTTCTAGTGGTTTTCCTAGACCAAATTCCGTTAAGTACTCATTAAATATTCCAAGACCTTTCTGTGGAATAGATTCTCCATATTGGTCTACTATATCTCTAAAAGTTCTAAAAAAATAGGTATTGCAAGAATGTTTAATTGCTTTTGATAAGTTAACTGAGCGCTCGTGTTGGTGACACCCAAATTTTCGAGAATTTGCTTTTCCCGGCTGATAATACCCAGGACAAGTCACTCGATAATCGGTCGAAACAATTTCCTCTTCTAATGCTACTAAACCTACGATAGTCTTAAAAATAGACCCCGGAGGATATTTAGCCATTACTGACCTATCAAAAAATGGTTCCAATGAATCCCGATTTAAATAATTGTAGTTACTTCCTCTATTTGGACCAATGACTAAAAGATTAGGGTTATAAGTTGGAGCGCTTAGCATGGTTAAGATTTCTCCCGTTTCAGGCTCCAAGGCCACAATACTGCCTCTTTTATTTTTCATCAATTCTTCACAATAGATTTGTAAATCTATATCCAAGGTTGTTATTAAGTTATTACCTGAAACAGCAGATATATCTGCATTTCCTCCATCGTATGCTTCTACTTCTCTACCAAACTTATCCTTTAGCATTAATTTAACTCCCTTCTCTCCTCTTAATTGGTTCTCGTATTGATACTCTAATCCACTTTGTCCTATGTAATCTCCTAAAGCATAAATACCGTCAGATTCATCTATCTGTTTTCTATTCACTTCTCCCAAATAGCCTAAAACATGTGCCGCATTGGGATAAGGATATCCTCTTACATTTCGTAATTGAGGGAAAAAACCAGGAAAATCATAGAGATGCTCTTGTATTTTGGTATATCGATGAGCGGACAATTGTTTTAAAAACACAAATGGTTTTCTTTTTGAAAATCGCCCACTTCGCCAATTTTTGTCCAAGTTTTTTATAAACGTTGCCTTATCAATTTCTAAAAGCTCGCAAAATTTAGCCGTATCCATTGCTGGATTAATCTGTTTATAGGTGACCATTAAATCATACATGGCATTATTATAAACAATTATTTCCCCTTTTCTATCTGTAATAAATCCTCTCGATGGGTACGTTGTAATTTCATCTACTGCAATATTATTTCCTTTGACCTGATAAGTATCATCTATCAATTGTAGGTGCGCGGCTTTGCCCATTAACACTAAGGTGCCAATTAGAAAAAGTGCTAAGATATTTTGATAACGATTGCTAAATCGGTCACTCATAAATTATCTTTTAACGATGAAAAATAAATTAAACGGTTATTACTCCGTGTTATTAAAGGTTTATCTGATAATCCAATGGTTATACGCTATTTTTGGGGTTGGGCTATTATCATATACATCATCATTAGGAAAAGCGAAAATATAAAAGTAGCTATGGTCCTACCTATGATTTCCAAGGTATAAGCAGGCGCAAATATTTCAAGGATAAAATATATCAACAGGTGTATAAAAAGTAAAGTACCTGCATATTTTAAAAACCAACCTGCCCCATAACTTTTAATCGTCAATCCTAAACTGACATTATAGCCTTCCCTCGGTTCATATACGGATAAAACGGTAGGCCTTATAAAAGCTGTAACTAAACAAGCAGCCGCATGTACGCCAGGAGAATTATAGCAAGCATCTATTAATATTCCCACACCAAATCCAATCAATACAAGCGTTATTTTAGGTATCTTGAGGGGTAATAAAAATAAAAATAATGGATAAAAAATTAGCGAAATATAATTGAGGTAAGCTCCACCAAGTTTTGCCTGCTGTAATACCACTGCTTGCACCAGCACAAAAAAGAATAATCGCAATAAATTTTGAATAATTGTACTACTCATCTGTTACCTCCCTTTCTAATTCTAGTTGTTCCGATTGTTTTAAATTTTCAATAATTTCTACATAGTCTAATCTACTAAAATCATTGCTCAATAAAACCTTTATATTATGAAAATTACTTCCACTAGGAAGATTTGTTTCTTCTACCACGCCAACCAGAATCCCTTTGGGAAAATGGGTCGAATAGCTACTTGTGACTATTGTATCACCCACCTGTACAGTTGTGTGCTTAGGTATATCTGCTAAATTTACATACCTAGGGTTTGTGCCTATCCATTTCAATGGGCCAAAAGCTCCCGTCCGCTTAATCATCGCAGAAATAAAAGATCTTCTATGTAATAAAGAATTAGCCCTCGAATAATTTTCATTGACTTTTACAATGATGCCTACTATTCCATTGTCTCCTATTACCCCCATATCTTTTTGCACCCCATCTTTTCTACCCTTGTTGAAGTATATGTAATTATTGGGGCGATCTGTTGAGTTATTCGTAACCTCGGCAGTTATTAATTTGTATTGGCCATTTAAGGCACTTGAAGAATCTCTTTCTGGTATAGGTGTCAGTCCTGCATTAATTAATTTTTCCTTGAGTAAGGCATTTTCTGCTGCTAAATCGTCCATCTTATCTCTCAATGAGAAATAGTTGGTCCAATCATTAAATTTTTCAGAGGCATATCCCATAAATATATTAGAAGAATTACCCCAAATTTCTCGTTGTGTTCTATTATAATTCACAATCAGGTACAGACAGAATAGCTCTAAAAGTACAAATAGAATGAAATGCCCAAACCGTAGAAATAGGAGTACTAGATTGCGCATGAATTAATAATAATGCTAGCTCTTTGTTAAATCCTGTAAACAAGTCCATTTAGTAACAAAGAACAATAATTAGAGGTTGTCTCATAAGTAAAGTCTGAAAATTAAAAACCGAATAAAATGTGAATTTCCTCCCCCTAGCCCCCTCCAAAGGGGGAATCCCGATAGCTATCGGGACTGTGCAAAAAGAGAAATCAGTACTTTATTTGGTGCTGTTTTTCAAAAAAGGACTTATGATACAGCCTCAATTAAATGAGTATTTAGACTGACTTCCGGTCTATTAGGAAAGAATAAGTGTCTGTATTTTGTAATGCTTTACTAGTTCCTCTTACGACTGCCTTTAATGGGTCTTCCGCAATATGAACTGGTAGTTTTGTCTTCTGACTGATTCGTTTATCCAATCCTCTCAATAGCGCTCCTCCTCCTGTCAAATACAATCCAGTTGAATAAATATCTGATGCTAATTCTGGTGGCGTTGTTTCTAATGCTTTTAGTACGGCCTCCTCAATTTTTAAAATAGACTTATCCAAAGAATGTGCAATCTCTTGATAACTTACTAAGATTTGTTTTGGAATCCCCGTCATCAAATCTCTTCCATTCACTGCATAATCTGCTGGTGGGTCGTCTAATTCTGGTAATGCTGAACCTACATGAATTTTAATTTGCTCAGAAGTTCGCTCTCCAATCAAAATATTATGCTGACGCTTCATGTAACTGGTAATATCGTTGGTCAGCTCATCTCCTGCTATTCGAATAGATTGGTCGCATACAATTCCTGATAATGCAATGACCGCAATTTCTGTGGTTCCTCCTCCTATATCGATAATCATATTCCCAACAGGCTCCTCTACATCCAATCCTATTCCCAACGCTGCTGCCATTGGCTCATGTATCAAATAGGTCTCTTTCGAATCCACGTGGTCTGCGGAATCAAAAACTGCTCTCTTTTCTACTTCTGTAATTCCTGATGGAATACAGATAACCATTTTCATATGAGAAAAAAACTTCCTTTTGTTACCAATAATACCAATCAATCCTTCAATCATACTTTCTGCTGCTTGAAAATCAGCAATTACCCCATCCTTCAATGGTCGAATCGTTTTTATATTTTCATGCGTCTTTTCATGCATCTGCATCGCGCGATGCCCTACAGCTATCGTCTCTCCTGTCTTTCGATTGATAGCGACAATCGAAGGTTCGTTAACCACCACTTCTCCATTTTCAATAATCAACGTATTTGCCGTCCCTAAGTCAATGGCTAACTCTTGTCTAAAAAAATTAAATAGGCCCATTTATATATTTGAGTATAGTCTTTTATTAATTTGGTTTAATCCCGTCCGAAATTTAACGCCCAAAGTTATCAAATAATATTTACAATTCAAGGTTTTGTCGAAAACTAACTTTTTTATTAAATCATTCATTTTTTCATATACAAAAATGTTAAATTAACTAAGTTCAAAAATTGCCTTGATGTGGCTATTCGAAGAACAGGATGATTGTTTCAACGTCACTAACTATCAGGTGTTTTGTTTTTCTTTTAATCCTTTTCAAAAAATCATCATTTTAATAAAAATCTGCTATCTTCGACCTTGAATTTCAAACCTTGTTTCCTCTATGAAAATATTCTTTTCTGAAAACCAACCAGACTACTCCACTTACACTTTCAATTATGCCATTTATTGCATAAAAGAAGCACAAAATGAGTTACCTGCTATTTACAACAAAGGGTTCTTACCCTATACTGGAAATCTAAAAATATCCGCTGATATCTTCTATTTGGCTAGAAGCTTAAGGGTTAACTTAGACAACTTTGTAGATACTTCTGAAAATCGTAGAATCAATAGAAAAATTGAGCCCCTTGCTATCCAAATTGAAGCCCATAAAAAAACGGACTTCGATATCGAAAATCCAGATTTTTTGGCCTTTTGTATGGACTATGCTGGTGATAGATTTTCAGGCAATGCCATGACGATTGAACGATTGAAATTTGTGTTGGGTAAAGAAACGGGTAGTCACATTTTATCCTTTACTTCTAATGGCAAAATTTTAGGTTATATTTTAGCAGGCATAGAAGGGAATGCTTTTCAGTATTGGTATGCTTTCTTTGACCAAGCTTATATGAAGTCTCACTCATTGGGCAAATGGATGATGTGGCGAACGATTCATTGGGCAAAGGAAAATGGTCTTTCTTATATTTATTTAGGTACTTGCTATGGCAAACATTCTTTATACAAAGTTCGAGACCATAAAGGTTTAGAATTTTTTGATGGTAGTCAGTGGAATTCGGATGTTAAATTACTAAAAGAATTGTGCAAAACTGATAGCGAATCTATTGATAAAGACCGTTTTAAATTATTGGACAATCCTGATGTGTTTATTGCAAACCTGTAGCGCCAAGCGCTGCTTGGTGTCAATTTAAGTTATTGTTCTCAAAGTATTTTTCTTACCTTGTTCTTTATTTATTTCCTGTAGGCCCTTCTGATAGCTATCGGAACTGCTTAGAATATAATTACACCAAGCAGAGCTTGGCCCTACAGAAACTACAGCACACACATGACTGAATACGGCTTTCTTTCCCTACTTCCTCCTGTCCTAGCAATTATTTTAGCAATTAGAACCAAGCAAGTCTTTGTCTCTTTACTTTTTGGCATCTGGTTAGGTTGGCTCATTATTAATGACTTTAACTTCCTTTCAGGGTCTTTAGATACGATTCAAGCATTGGTAGATGTCTTTAAGGATGATGGAAATACTAGAACTATTATGTTCTCTGCCTTGGTGGGAGCCTTGATTATTTTTATTCAAAAATCTGGTGGAGTCGAAGGATTTATTATAAAAATTAGCAAATTATTAGAAAAACAAGAACAGAAAAAAGCAGGGAATAATCGGGTAATCGTTCAGTTCTTGGCATGGCTAACAGGCGTGTTGATTTTTGTAGAATCCAATATCTCTGTATTAACCGTCGGTACTTTATATCGTCCAATTTTTGATAAATTAAAAATACCTAGAGAAAAATTAGCCTATATCGCAGATTCCAGTTCTTCTCCTTCTTCTATCTTAATTCCCTTTAATGCTTGGGGGGCTTTTATCATGGGCTTATTATTAGCACAAGGTTTTGAAAACCCTTTTGCCACCTTATTCAATGCTGCTCTTTATAATTTTTATCCGATGCTTGCGCTAGGTATGGTTTTGCTAATTATTTTTTCCAAAAAAGATTTCGGACCAATGGCAGCAGCAGAAAAGCGAGCCAAAGAAGAAGGAAAATTATTAGCGGACACTGCTCAACCCATGATTTCAGATGAATTAACCGCCATTACTACTAAACATGGCGTTACGCCTAGAGCATTTAACATGGTTATCCCAATTGCTATTATGGTGTTGATGATGCCTGTGATGCTTGGGTATACTGGTTGGGATGCTGCATTAGAAAATAGGCCCGATGAATCTTTTCTAGGGCAATTTTTTTATGCCGTGGGACAAGGTTCTGGTTCTACTTCTGTGCTCATTTCTTTGATTATTTCGCTCCTATATTCTATGGTTTCCTATAAAATTCAAGGGATTATGAATTTAAAAGAAATGGTGGATTTGACCTTGAAAGGTATTGGTGGAATGATGCCTTTGGCCTTACTGATGTTGATGGCATTTGCTATTGGAGCAGTCTGTAAACAATTGGAAACAGGAATTTATGTAGCTGAAGTTGCTAAAGGATGGTTGTCTCCTGCTTTGGTACCGTTTATCGTTTTTCTGGTTAGTTGTTTTATAGCTTTTTCTACTGGTACTTCTTGGGGTACTTTTGCTATTATGATTGCGATTGCTGTCCCTATGTCTCAAACAATGGATGCAAATGTTCACCTTGCGATTGCGGCAGCGTTAGGAGGTGGTGTTTTTGGAGACCATTGTTCCCCCATTTCTGATACAACTATTTTATCGTCGATGGCCGCCGCTAGTGACCATATCGACCACGTTAAAACACAATTTCCTTATGCCTTGGTTTGTGGAGGGATTACGGCGTTTTTGTATTTATTACTTGGGTTTAGTGCATAATTGGGTAAATCCCAACCATATTTTACCCAGTCCTCTTCATAATCAATATCCGATAATTCGGGCAACAGAAAATAAGTTTTATCCAAACTATTGATGCGTTCAATGGTGGTCGAACAAACCGTTTCTGTGCTCCATTCAATATCCTTGAAAACTTCGGGTGTGAATTGATTCATACCCAATAAATAATATCCACCATCCATCGCTGGCCCAATCACGAAAGGGAACTCCTCTAATTTATCAAAAGCAGTTTGTACTATTTCTGGTGTCAAGGACGCACAATCACTTCCGATAATCACCACCTTTTCATTGTCTTTAAAAACAGTATGAAAAGCAGTCGCCATCTTCATTCCTAAGTCTGCTTCTATTTGTAAATCTTTTTGAAAATGCTCTCGAGACCAATTATCCGTTTCATTGATAAATTGGCTATAAAACAGCCGACGATTAACGGGCAATGCCTCCGCTATCTTTCGAGTATGTTCCATCAAAGCCTTATAAACTGCCAAAGCTTTTTCATCCCCTACTGTCTTTGCTAATCGAGTCTTTACCTTTCCTATTTCTGGATTTTTAATGAAGACGATAAGCGCACTCTTTTCCATTTCTTGCATTTATTTTTCTTATTTTTCTAAATATAAAATGTCGATAGCGAAATTTGTTCACTATCGACATTTTATTTAAGACAAAAGTCTTTGCTAATGCAAAACTGTACTTAATCTATTCGTAAATCTTCTACATGAATCCCAGGAAAATCCTTAGGATTAAACGTAAAATCTGTTGTTTTGTAAGCTAAATTTGGTTTAAATTTAGTTACATCCATCGTATATCTCGCTCCGTCAACGGCAAAAGCCTTAATTCGCATTATCTGATTTTTACGCTTGTCTATTGTCAATCGCATCTTTGCATATTCCGAATCTTTGTCTGTTGGCTTAAACTCTATCTGCTGAATCGCTACCCCTTTTTCAGTTCCTTCATTCGTTAAAGCATATATGAAATCTTCTTTTTCATAAATTCGCAATAAATCTTTTGGAGATAAAAAATCTTCATCTTCTTCTTCAAAATCATCTACATTATTGATTTGTACTTCGTTATTGCTTTTTAAATACAACCACAATGTTTTTCCATCACTATAGATTGACTGATTATCCAACTTTAAACGATACTGCTCTCCCTTCTGCGCCAAATTACCTGTTTGTACCTCTTTATCTTCTTCTGGAATTTCAATAATCAATTTAAAATCCGCCTCTACCGTTTTATAAGCTTCGTACTTCGTTCGTAATTTTTCTAAAATTGCTTTGGCCGCAGGGTCAGAAGTTTCTTTTGTAAATTCTCCTGATTGAGCTAAACTGATATTTGTAATAAGGAACGCAAAAAAGACTACTAGTATATTTTTCATAAAAAGAGTTTTAGAACCGACGAAAAAATAAGTTAGTCGATTTTAAATTATGAGCTTTTTTTTAAAGCGAACCGCCTTGTGGGTGGGTAAGCTTTTTCATGGGTTGAAAACCTATGGAAAAAAGATTCAAATTAAAATCTAGAAGACTAATATATTTTTTGGTCATTATTTAGATGTTATAATGCACTGAGTCGCAAAGTTGATAATAAAAACGGAAAATCCATACTATTTATTCGTTAAGGATTTCTGCTGCAAAGTTAAAGTTTGTTAAAGAAAGGTGATAGAAGGCGGAGAGGCAGTACCTTATGGTCGCCCTTTCGCCTTTCAGCCCCTCCGCCTTTCAACCTTTCCACCTCCTACATCTCCATCAAAACTCGGAAATCTGCTTCGCTGATTATCTCTACTGTTCCAACAGCTTGCGCCTTTTTTAGTTTAGAACCTGCCTTTTCACCGACGACTAAAATATTCAATTTAGAACTGACCGCACTAATCACTCTTGCCCCTGCTCGCTTAGCAATTTCTTGCGCTTCTTTTCGTCCCATCGTTTGCAAAGAACCCGTAAATAAAATGGTTTTTCCTGCTAAGGGTGCATCTTCCGCTATTTCTAAAGGCTTGTCTTCTTCTGTTTGACGAAGATTGACGCCTAAAGTCTCCATTTCTTTTAATAATTCTATGTTTTTAGGATTGCTGAAGTATTCAATTACGTTTTTAGCAACCACTGGACCAATATCTTTAATATCTACAAAGGTCTCTTCTGTCCAATCCTGTAATTCTAAAACATGTGTTATTCGTTCGGCAATTAGCTTAGAGGCTTTCTTTCCTAAATGATGGACACTTAAGCTATGCAATAAACGAGAAATTGGATTTTTCTTCGCCTTCTCTATCGCCTTTTCTATATTTTTTGCGGACTTTTCTCCGAAACCATCTAACGTAGCTATTTGCTCATAATCCAATCGATATAAATCTGCAATCGTATGCACCCAACCCATTTCGTTAAACCTTCTGACGTAGGACTCTCCAAAACCATCAATATCCATGGCTGGTTTGGACACATGAAAAATCATTCTTGCTAATTGCTGTTGTCCACAAACACAATTTGGACAACGCCACGCCGCTTCCCCTTCTATTTGAATTAATTCAACCGGTGTTTCTGTTTGATTAATTGGACAGACTTTTGGATATTCGATGACGACTTCTGAGCCGTCTCGTAAATCTGCCATTGACTTGACAATATAAGGGATTACATCGCCTGCGCGTTCTACCAAAACGGTATCTCCAAATCTCAGGTCTTTACTTTTAATAAATTCTTCATTATGCAAGGACACAGAAGATACCGTCACTCCTGCTAGCTGCACTGGGTCCAATTTTGCCACGGGGGTAATAGACCCTACTTTTCCCACCTGATACTCCACATTTAATAACTTAGTAGTTGCTTGTTTTGCTTTAAATTTAAAGGCTATTGCCCATCTTGGGTGATGACTCGTATAACCACATTTTTCTTGTAGCTCTCGGCTATTCACTTTGACGACCATTCCGTCAATTTCATATGCATAGTCTTCTCTTTTTTCTTGCCACCCCAAACAAAAATCAGCTACTTCTTTTATATTCTTGCATACTTTTCGTTCGATGGTTGGCACTTTGAATCCCAATTCTCCTAGCAAATTAATACTCTCATTATGAGTTTTAAAATTGGCTAAAATATCATTGCCATCCTCCCCTTCTGCATAACCCAATTGATAAATAAATGCTTCTAATCCTCGTCCAGAAGATTCTTTGGCACTCTTCATTCTCAACCCTCCCGTCGCTGCATTTCTTGGATTAGCGAAGATAGATAAACCATCTTTTTCACGTTGTTTGTTGACCTTTTCAAAAACGTCTTTTCGAATTAAAACTTCTCCTCTTAATTCTGTTTTTCGAATACCATATTTAGAAAAATTCGCTTTTAAAGGAATACTTTTCATGGCTCTGGCATTGGCCGTCATCTCTTCCCCTTTTTTACCATTTCCCCGCGTTGCGCCTCTTGTCAATCGGTCATTTTCAAATACTAAAGCAATACTCCCACCATCGAATTTTGGTTCTACCACATATTCTATCTCCGCATCTTCTGGCAATGCCGTTAGCTTCTTAATCCGTTCATCAAAATCTTTTAAATCTTCTGCATTATAAGAATTATCCAATGATAACATTGGGGTCAAATGCGCTACAGATACCGTATCGCCCGACAAATCATTGGCAACTCTTTGGGTAGGAGAATCTGGAGATAATAAATTTGGAAAGGCCTTTTCTGCTGCTTCTAGTTTTTTATAAATTGTATCGTATTCAAAATCACTGATAACGGGGTCATTCAATACAGAATATCGCCATTCATGGTATTGAATAACCTCACTTAAAGCATTAATTTGGTCACTCGCTGCTAGTTCAGACGTCGCTATTTCAGCAGTCAATAATTTTTTAGAAAGGTCAAATAAAGCTTTTTGTTTTTCTTTAGTGAACATAGATTTGGTCGTGTAGTCGGCTATTGCCTAGTAGATAAACGGGTTGATAATTATAGCTTACTTAAGAAGGTTTTTCTCCTAAAAAAGAAACATCCAAGTAAATGTTGATTGATTGGGACATTCCCGAAATAAATTCGGGGCAAGCAGATTCCCAATCAATCAAAAAAGGGGATTTAAAGGGTGAGCAACCCTTTTTACAATTTTTTTCGTTCGATACGGAAAAAATTGTTAGGAACGTTTAGCTTAGAAATTTTACGAGAAAGCTATTTTTATTCAAATTTAACTATTTTTTGATTATATTCAATTAAAAACTAACTATTTTGCTATAATTTTATTATTTTCTGAGTATTCACTCCATTCCCCTTCGTGGTTTGCAAGAAATATACGCCATTTACGAGCTGACTTAAATCTATTTGTGTGCTTTGTTGACCTTGTACAAGATGTAACTGTTGTTGATAAAATAGCTGTCCTGTGGCATTCATTAACTGCACATTTACTGTTGATTTTTGTTCACTTTGAATCGTTAGCATCAACTGGTCTTTAACTGGATTGGGAGCCACCGTTACACCTATTCCTACACTACTCAAATTGTCAATTCCAGAAACTAGACTTTCTGTTAAAGTCACCTTTTGAGGTATTACTGCTCCATCACCACTGGTCGAACCATTCCGATTTGCCCCAATACCAGCCGCATAGAAAGAGACATCGCCTTTTCCAGATTCAGGCGCTTGCCACTGCACCAAAAATTCTTTAACATCACTCGTGCCATTATGCTCTGCGTACACTCGATTGGTAGTTGTGGTTGCTGATAATTTCACATTATCAGAATGCCCACTTTCCGTCCATCCATTGACATCTGAATCGTCTCCATCAAACAAATTCACCATTTGAAATCCATAACCATTTGCTGCTGGTCCTGCTGCTGAGTCAATACTAACCCTGACGGTATAAATAGCTTCCGGCGTATAAGCAGTAATCGGATTATTATCAGCATCTAAAATTTCTAAACTCATTAGTACCTGAATGTCGCCTGTAGCATGACAACTTTGACAAGTTCGGGGATTATTGCCAATCATTTGGTCGCCCGGTGCGCCTGTATTTCCTTGATTGGCTCCAGCTGCTCTACCTGCTGAATTGGATAAGGAAATAATCGCTAATAAAGTCAAAGAAAAAATGGTGTAAAGTATTCTTAATTTCATGTTTATTATTTTTTATTTTAGGGAGCAGGAAAAAATAACCTCCCCAAATAAGTAACCAATAGCATTTTGAAACTTAGGTAGCAAAGTGACTAGTGATTGGAGATTAGTGATTAGATTAAGCGTTGAGCCTCAACGTCTAATCCAATCGCTAATCACTAGTCACCAATCACTTATACTAAAAGGATTACTATTGCTAAAACTCCAATTTTGGGTAGATTTAATTTTTCCAATTCCGTTATAAACTTTCTAAGTTTTTGATTAGACGCTAAATATCGCAATTCGTTTAATGATTTTAGGCTAATTTTACGATTATATCGCAGTGACTGCAAAAAATATTTTATGTCCAACGAAGAAAGATTAAAAAAATGGCGGCTCGTCTTGGGTAAACACGCAGACCCCGAACAAACTGTCAACTTAGGCGAAGAAGAAGCTGGAAAAGATGGCGTACTAGAAGCGCTTTATGACAGTGATAATGTACGCAAAGGCGGTCTGGGAAGTTCTTCGCCAAGAATCAATCGTTGGTTAGGTGATATTCGAAAGTATTTTCCTACTTCTGTCGTTCAAATCATGCAAAAAGATGCTTTTGAAAGATTGAACATTGAAAAAATGCTCTTTGAACCAGAATTCTTAGAATCCATTGAACCTGATGTTAATTTAGTTAGTACGCTGCTATCGCTCACCAAAGTAATGCCACAAAAAACCAAAGAGACGGCACGAAAAGTCGTTCGAAAAGTTGTTGAAGAATTAGAAAAAAAATTGACTAATCCAATGCGCCAAGCGGTTGCTGGCAGCATCAATCGCGCTACTCGTAATCGTCGCCCAAAACTCAAAGAAATTGATTGGCACAAAACCATTCGAGCAAACTTAAAACATTACCAAAAAGATTTAAAAACCATTATACCTGAAACGCTCATTGGCTATGGTAAAAAAGGACAGGCTTTAAG
>CALLVC010000256.1 GCA_938010785.1 uncultured Saprospiraceae bacterium | reverse complement strand
TGAATGTAGACTACGGAGAAATTGAGTTATTAGATAGTCATTTTTATTCGTATTAATGGCTTTTTGACAACTATTGCAAAAAGTAGCTTAGACCTCTGGTCTGAGCAGCCTAAACGTACTACTCCTCAGACCAGAGGTCTGTTGAATTCGACTTAGTCGTGGTATTATTACTCGACTTAGTCATGGTATTAAAATACTCGAAAAAGTCGAATTCAACAGGTCTAAGCTACTTTTTGCAATAGTTGTCAAAGAGCCATTTATTTTTTCATCGTCCCTAAGAACGAAGAGATTTGCTTAAGTAATAGCCGATTGTAATAAAAATAGCACCCAAAAAAAGCGGTAGAAAAAACGGATTCAGTCCATCTTGATGCCCCTTCGCAGCTTTGATGATTTCCCAAACAATAAAGAAAAATCCAAAACCAATAACGGCTGCCAATACCCGCATTAACTTCACTGACAATTCATATTGTTTAGCTGCATTCTCTTCAGTGATTTTAACGGCGTAATTAAAAGTATGCGGAATCTTGGAAATCCCCCAAAGCAATGCCATTACTGCAATTGCAATGATAGGAATCACCCAAAGCTCCATTTTATTTCCATAACGGTCTGCTACCCCTTTGGTATCAAAATGTATAGGGATTTTATCAGGCAAATCACCATAGTTGAATGCGGTAATTAAAATCAATCCTACAGTCGAAGCCATACTGATTCCTAATAAGAATTTATCAAAAGGTCCAAAGGGTAGCTTAATTTTTGGTTGTCCCATATCTGTCGATTAATCAACCGCAATTACCTCATGGCTATGTGTGATATTCACCGTTCCTTCCAACATCTTAGAAACCGAGCAGTATTGTTCCATAGACATTTTTACAGCTTGTTCCGCCTTTTTCTCCTTAATCTTTCCAGTCATTTTAAAATGAATATGAATGTCTGTAAAAACAGCAGGTACTTGGTCTGCTGCCCGTTTCCCCTCTACCGTTACTTGGATATCATCCAAACGTTGTCGCTGCTTTTTTAAAATCATTACAATATCAATAGAGCTACAACTAGCTACTGCCGACAAAACCATCTCCATAGGGCGCATAGCCTTATTACCTCCACCAATTGCAGGAGAACCGTCTGACTCTACGGTTAATCCATCTTGATTGCTAGAAATAAAATGAAAGGCATCGTCTGCTCTGTTTAATTCAATTTTCATAATCTAAAGGTATAAAGGTGTAAAGGTTGAAAGGTGAATAGGTATAATGGTAGAGGCTCCCCCCTTTATACCTGTACACCTATTTTTAAAATAAATACGTTAATAAATTTGAATATTAGATAAAAAGCTAATAGTTTTACGCTAACAATATTACGCAAGTTTTGCAAAAGTAATATTCCTCTATCTTTCATACCCATTTTTTTGGGTTTTATAGAGAAGGGTGAAGAGATCGGGCTCAACGAAACCCTGGCAACCGGCTTTTATTCTAAAAGCAGCGGTGCCAATTCCCGCCAAGCTTACTTCGGTAAGAAATTTTGGAAATATAAAATCATAATTCATGTTTTACAAGTTTGATTTTATCCGTTAATTCTGGGTGTCAATTCTATTGACCCTAGTATTTCGACAAATTTACAATTTAGCAATTCGTAAAGAAGAGTTAATAGTTGTGGTAAGTTATAAATATTAACCTCAACTATTCATTTGAAATGGCATTATACTCAATCTGTAAAATTTATACTTGTGACTATAAATAAGATTTTGATAAATAATTACAAAACCAAAGACATTAAAGTAATAAATCATAAAAACCCTTTTCCGCTAGAATGTGGCAAAATTTTGCCTGAACTAGATATTGCTTATTGTACTTATGGTAAACTAAACAATACAAAAGACAATGTGGTTTGGGTATGTCATGCCTTAACGGCAAATGCAGATGCAAAGGATTGGTGGGATGGATTAATTGGAGCAGGTAAATTATTTGACCCTGAAAAATATTTTATCATTTGTTCCAATATGTTGGGTTCCTGCTACGGAGCCACAACCCCTGAAAGCATAAATCCAGAAACGGGAAAATCCTACGGAGATACTTTTCCATTGGTGACCATAAAGGATATAGTTGGTTCACATAAAATATTAAGAAAGTACCTTAAGATTGAAAGCATTGAAGTATTAATTGGCGGTTCTATGGGAGGGCAACAGGTTTTAGAATGGGCAATTCAAGAACCAAAACTTTTTAAATATATTATTCCCATCGCCACAAATGCCAAACATTCTCCTTGGGCTATTGCTTTTAACGAAAGTCAAAGAATGGCATTAGACGCGGACCCAACTTTTGGCACAGATGCACCAAATGCTGGACACAAAGGATTGGAAGCCGCCAGGTCTATTGCCATGTTATCTTATCGACATTATGTAACCTACGATAAGAGTCAAAAAGATGCCTTGAGTAAAATAGAAGATTTTAGAGCCAGTTCTTATCAAAAATATCAAGGAATTAAATTGAGAAAACGATTTGAACCACTAGCCTATTACAGTTTATCTAAAGGAATGGATTCTCAAGATGTAGGAAGAGGAAGAGGCAGTGTGAAAAAAGCACTCAAAAAAATTAAGGCAAAAACCTTAGTGATTTCAATTGATACAGATGTATTATTTCCACCATCAGAACAAAAATTCATTGCCAAACATATCAAAAAGGCAAAATATAAAATAGTAAAATCCAATTACGGACATGATGGATTTTTAATTGAATATGACCAATTAGAAAAAATTATTGGAAAGTTTTTAAAAGTAAAATAGCATCATTCTCAGCAATAATTTCAAAAAAATAGAGCATGAAAAAGTTCGAAACGCAAGCAATAAGGACCCAAACAGATAGAAGTCATAATAGGGAGCATAGTGTTCCAACTTACATGACTTCCAGTTTTATGTTCGATGATGCAGAACATATGCGAGCGATGTTTGCAGGAGAAGCAGAAGGAAATATATACTCTCGATATTCTAATCCTAACACGGATGAATTAGTGCAAAAGGTTTGTTTGATGGAAGGAGCGGAAGCAGGATTTACAACTGCTTCGGGAATGTCAGCAGTCTTCAATAGTATTGTCCCGTTTTTGAAAAGCGGAGACCATGTAATCGCTACCAGAGCAGTATTTGGTTCTACTCATCAAATATTAACCCAAATTCTTCCTAGATGGAATATCACTTATACTTATGTGGAACCCGAAGATGTTGAAAGTTGGACATCGGCGGTTAAGCCTAATACTAAAATGCTAATCACTGAAACGCCTTCCAATCCTGGGTTAGCATTGATTGATTTAGAAGCAGCAGGAACTTTTGCAAAAAAGCATAAATTATTGTTTTGTGTAGATAATTGTTTTGCCACGCCATATATCCAACAACCCATCAAATATGGGGCGGACATTGTTTGTCATTCTGCCACCAAATGGATGGATGGGCAAGGTCGTGTCTTGGGCGGCATCATCGTTGGGAAAAAGGAATTGATGAAAGAAATTCAAGTATTTATTAGACATTCTGGACCTGCTATGTCTCCATTCAATGCTTGGATGATTTCTAAAAGTTTAGAAACTTTGGCTGTTAGAATGGATAGACATTGTTCCAATGCAAAGAAAGTAGCTCGTTTTTTTGATGAGAATCCTGAAATTGAACGTGTCCTGTATCCTCATCATCCATCTCACCCGCAGTACAGGCTGGCAAGAAAGCAAATGAAATTAGGGGGCGGCATAGTGACATTTGAGGTAGTTGGTGGATATGAAAGAGCTAAAGCATTTATAGATGAAATAAAGATGATATCCTTGTCTTCAAATTTAGGGGATGCTCGGTCAATTGTGACACATCCATCTTCCACTACTCATTCCAAATTATCAGAAGCTGAAAGGCTTTCAGTAGGTATTACTCCAGGAATGATAAGATTATCTGTCGGTTTGGAACATATAGAAGATATTGTTGGAGATTTAAAACAAGCACTAGATAAATCAAAAGTCAAAGTTATGCGAAAGGTTTCCTAGTCAACATTATAGTATATCCATCTGATGTTTCTTTAGATAATTTGGCATCAATTTTTTTGGCTCTCATGAGCATATTCTCGCTACCCTGTCCTTTCTTATGGGTTTTATTGTCTATTTTTTTGGCTTGACCATTATTATGAATAGACATTTTAAATTGTTTGTTTTGATTGCCAAAACTGATGTGTACTTTGGTGGTATCGGCGTGTTTACCAATATTATTGATTGCTTCTTTAAAAATAAAATATAAGTTTTCCCTTAGTAAGACAGGCATTTTCTGTTCTTCCTTGATATTAATTGTTTCTATTTTCCATTCAATATTTAAGGGGTCCAAAATATCCATTGCATGCTCTGACATTCTAACTAGCAAATCAGATACTTTATCTCGTCTAGAATCAATTGACCAAATCACATCACTCATTCTACTCATTGCGGAACGGCTAACCTTGGCAATATTTCCCAATTTAGCCTTATTTTTTTCATCTGAGGTCATCATTTCTAATAATTCACTTTGCATGGCAATTCCAGATAATAAGCCGCTAACCTCATCATGCAAATCACTAGACAATTTTGTCCTAAGTCGTTCCACGTTTAATTTTTGCTTTAGTTGATATCTATTAATAACATGAATTAAAACACCAATTAGAAAAGAGACTAATAACCAAAATTGCCAAGTCTTATAAAAAACTTTCAATACGGAAATTTTGATATTTCTTGATTGTTCTGTCCAATTTCCTGTAGCGCGCGCTCCTTTAATCATTAATTTATAATCACCATCGGGTAAGGCATTATATCGTACAGAATTTTTAGTCCCCAAATACATCCAATCTTCATCGTATCCATCTAACTTGACTTGATATTGATTTTTAGTCGGGTCAGAAAATTCTGGCAGCATGAAAAAAAATGCTAAGTTTTTATCATTTGGTTTTAGCGTAATTTCAACAAAATCATCTAAGTTAGTACGTATTTCTTTGATTTTATTTGATTGCCCATCAAAATATTCAACCTTAGTTAAGCGTATTTTAGGAGGAGGAGGAATATTCAAAAGGTCTTTTTCCTTAAAGATATTGAGACCATTTACGCCACCAAAATAATATCGACCTTTGATATCCTTAAAATGAGCAAACCGATTAAATTCGTTAGCGGTCAACCCATCTCTTTCAAAAAACTTTAAAAAAGATTTAGACTTTAAGTCAAAATAATTGAGTCCTAAAA
Organism: uncultured Saprospiraceae bacterium; assembly: GCA_938010785.1. GTDB lineage: Bacteria > Bacteroidota > Bacteroidia > Chitinophagales > Saprospiraceae > JAFMDF01. The sequence goes on along the minus strand of CALLVC010000256.1, from coordinate 2,379 downwards.
TAGTACTCACCCAAAAAGAACCTTGGTCATTTCCTTCGATTAATCCATAAATATTACTAGCAGAAAGTCCATTTCTTTTATTAAAAACAACTTTTGTATTAGTAGCAAAATCAAAATAATCCAAGCCCTTATTAGTGCCGATTAATACTTTTTCATCTTCTAATTCTAATAAAGTTTGAATTTGATTACCACTCAATCCAGTTTCCTGATTGAAATAATCTACTGTATGATTAACTACATCAATAGCATAAAGTCCCGTCATGGTTCCTAACCAAAGATGTCCAAATTTACTTTTCTGAAGAAAAGTAGGAGTACTTTGCTCAATAGGGTTTTGTCCTTCGGAAGTAGTATATGCTTTTATGGAATTAGTCTGGGAATTATAACTAAATAACTGAACATCATTACCCTTAGAAGAAGAGCATATTAACCAGAATTTTCCATCATCTAATCTGCAAAAAGAACGAATTTTTTTAGGAATAGAAATTTTTTCAGCAGTCCAATTTTTAGGGTTGATTTTTAAAAAACAAGAACTCTCATTTTGACAAACTACTCCCCAAAGGATTCCAGTACTTTCATCAAAATGAAATTGATTACCGCATGTAAGGGGGATTGTTTGGCCAGTTTTACTATCTCTTAAGCTAATTTTTTCAGCAGTATCTGTCTTCAAATCTAAGGCATGCCAAGCTTCATCTTCGTCTACAATTACTACGGTGGTATCATCTATAGCCACCATACCTCTAATTATAGCCCCTGCATCTCCACTACCAATTGGCTCATTTAGAAGGGTCTTAATTATAGAAGATTTATTGATGGCTATTTTAAAACCAGAAACCGTAGCAAAAAGAGTCGTTTTAAAAAAATCCTTACTTTCTACATCAACAATAAATTGACCAAGGTTTTTAAAGTAGGAAAAGTCTGACCAAGTTTCATTTGTATCAAGCAAGTAAAAATTACTAAATATTGGGTGCAAGGCATTTTTAGCTTGACCAAATAATAAATTGCCTTTTTCATCCTCCCACATTCGAGGAATACTAGCTTGTTTTATTGGAGTCGGGAATAAGTTAAATTGGCTTACTTCTTTATCATAAAGATAAATACCAAAACTGCCTTTTATAGATAACCAAAGTCCACCGTTTTTAGCCTCTTTTATAAAATTAAATGTTATTTCCTGTTCCCCATTAAAATCAATATTTTCTATTGGTATTTCTTGTACCCTGTTATCTGGATTTAACTGAAAAAGTCCATTCAAAGGGTCTAAAATTAAAAAGCCGTGGTTGTTAGCACTAAGCTTTAGTTGTTCACTCCATTTAAACCCATAGTTGAAAATTTCTGATAAAACATTTGACTTACCATCTTCGGTAATGCTTGACAAATATAGATGGTCCTGTTCTTTCCAAAGAATATAAACTAAGTCATTTTTTACAGTAGAAATGCTTAAGATTTTCGCAGTTTCCCCTAAAACATTTTTTAAAACAATCGGAGATACCTCAAATGTTGAGGGGTCAAAAAAGTCAAAATTTGTCAAATTATCCTTATAAAGAATGACCATTTTGTTATTCTTCACAGGTTCAATTTCACCAATATAATCATTAGAAATAGGGTATTTATTTCCTTCCCCAGAAGAAAAATGAAGGAACTCATATCCATCAAAACGATTCAATCCATTAGGCGTAGCTAACCAAATAAAACCTTGATTATCTTTTTCTATTCGGGTTACCAAACGATGAGATAAGCCTTCTTCTAAAGAATATTTATTTACCCTAAGGTTCGGTGTTTGCCCGAAAAGGAAAGTCGAATGTAGAAAAAGAACAAATAATAGAATTGTTAACTTTAGGAAATTCATGTTTTTTTCATTCCGTTTCAATTGATATAGTTTTTAGGGGGGGCTATAAAATTAAAAAAACAATTAGCGCGTTTTTGAAACCTGCCTTTTGCCGGCAGGCAGGAACAAAAGAAAATTTTATATAAACTTTTATGCTCCCATTTGGCCCTTTGTGGTTCAGAATATATTTCTTAATAAGCTAAACCTGTAAATGGACTAACTTTAGCAACAGGATTACCTGAAATCCTTCTCCAAGTATTGATTTGGCCAATATGCGTCAAAGCATCCGCAAGTGGTCCATTAATCAAATACCAAAAGGAGAAATGCTTATCCATTCGCTTTAGATAAACACTAGCTTGTTGAATATCTTCCGTCGATAATTTTTGTAAAAATTGACTAAAAAGTTGACAAACTGCTAGCGTTTCAGTTCTTAATGCTTCAAAATTTGTCAGTCTCTTTCTTTCATAAGGTAATTTAAAAGCGCTCCCTGTCCAAGTAATCAGCCCATAAATATGGTTTAATAATTCCATCATATTCATACTCCCTTCAATTGGGCA
>CALLVC010000255.1 GCA_938010785.1 uncultured Saprospiraceae bacterium | reverse complement strand
AACACTAGAAAATGATGCCTTGAAAATTCAGGTCAAATATCACGGAGCTGAATTATGTAGCCTTATTGATAAAAAGACAGGGCAGGAATATATTTGGCAAGCAGACCCTACTTTTTGGGGTAGACATGCCCCTGTGTTGTTTCCTATTGTAGGTAGGTTGCAGGAAGATGCCTATGCTGTAGGAAAAAAAGTTTATGCGATGAAACAGCATGGCCTGGCAAGGAATATGGATTTTCAATTGGTCAAAAAGAATAAAACGACTTTTACCTTTGAATTGACGAGTTCTAAAGAAACTCTATTGGCTTATCCTTATCCCTTTCGATTACGTATTGAATACGCATTATTCGGCAGGGTATTGATGGTCGCTTATGAAGTACATAACCCATCTGAGAAGCCTATGTATTTTTCTATTGGCGGACATCCTGCTTTTCGATGCCCTTTGAATGCCAACGAGCAACGGTCAGATTATCAACTAGTTTTTCAACACAAAGAAACGGCACATACGCAGCGATTGGATGAAGGTATCAGAAATGGAAAAACAACACCGATTTTAGTTAATGAAAATCTACTGCCCATTACAGATAATCTTTTTGATGAAGATGCTTTGGTCTTTTCTGAATTGGTTTCTGAGAAAGTAACTTTACAAAAAGGTAAGACCCGTATTTTAACTTTTGATTTTAAAGACTTCCCGTATTTAGGGATTTGGTCTAAAAACCGAAAAGCTCCTTTCGTCTGCATTGAACCTTGGTTTGGTGTTGCAGACCATGTTCAACATAATCGACAATTTGCTCAAAAAGAAGGTGTCCTTAAATTAGGGGCGGGAAAAACTTTTGATAGTGTTTATTCTATTACTATACATTAGTGTTTTGTTTTTTGCTTAGGTAGATTTGTTAGTTTTCTGGAAATCTATCTGATACATACAAAAATATCACTTAAGAATAGTGCCTTTAGGCACTAAAATATCAGTAACTGTAGACCGTTACTAGTACTTCTCGCCGTGTCGTACCCAGATAGTTATCGTGGGGCAACATGGCGTTCAAACCTATGTTACGTACCTACGGCACGTTTAGCGCCTCCTTTTAGCCTTGTGGATTACCTATATTAAGTACCTAACGGCACTTTAAGTAGACAAAGGTATACCTTGCGCGTATGCCGTAAATTTTGGAAAATTTGACAAATCTAACCGGATAAATGTTAACCTCTTTTTAAAAATAAAGCGGACCTGTTAAACAAGGTTAAAAAATACTTTTTCTCTCTACTTCCATAGTGGTGTGAATGTCCTTTTTGCATCTTTATTATATATAATCTAGTCCATTCTAAACAAACCTAGTATCCAAGCTCTAAGCTTTAGAACTAGAGGTGGATTCCTTTCAAATTTTAAATACCCTATTATGAAGTATCTAATGGTAATCTTTGTATTGATGATTAGTAGCACTATTGCTGTTTTTAGCCAAGAAGAACGGACTGTTTTTGGCAAATCTGGCTGGCGGATTAGTGGCGTTTGGGGCGGGCCTGCAGTGGGTGTAGGACAATTTGACAATGCACCTGCGGTTTTTAGAGGCGGTTTTGGTGGAGTAGAATTTGGTAAACGGTTATTTATTGGTTGGGGCGGATTTGAAACCGATAATGATGTTTATATAGATGCTTTGGATAATGATGCCTTCAAAATGGACTATAGTGGATTCATGTTAGGTTTTACGCCAGCAGCGCATAAGACCATTCATCCTAGTTTTATGGTACTAGCGGGTACGGGGAATGCTCGGGTAGGGGAGGGCGAATCTGATAATATGTTTGTGGTCCAACCTACTTTGGGACTAGAATTAAATGTTTTTCGCTTTTTTCATTTGTCTCTAGATGGAGGGTACCGATTGGTGACTAATGTAGATATTCCTGAAATGACTGGTCAAGATTTATCTGGACCTTATGCGGAAGTAAAAATGAAATTTGGATTTTCTTGGTAGCGACTTGATGTTTGCCCAATATTGCCGTTAGGTACTTTAATATGGGTAACCTAGACAAAGAAATAAGTACGGCACGGCACGGGTAGTGCTTACTTTTAACCTTGTCGATTACACATATTGAGTACCTAACGGCACTATACTATAAAAAAGTCTCTTTCTCCGCTTCTTCAAAAAATGTTTCTAAAAAATTGACCATTTCAACTTTGCTGGTATCAGTTAAATCCGGAAACTCTTGACAGGCCTTGATTAATGCAGCTTTATTGGCGGTGAAATTTTTACAAACAGGCCTTAATTCTTCCGTGGTTTTTCCTCTCCATTGTAGATATCGTTGCCTCACATTTTTGATAGGAATTTGTGGATGTGGCACGGCATAAGGTGCATTGACTAAACCACAGTAATCAAAATCGTAAGGAATTGGAGTTGGTACTTGACTACTACTAGTTTGCACCCATTTTATATTATGACCTTTGGATAAATTCCAGTCTGTATTGGCTATCATATATTGGAATACAACCATTTTTTTATACTGGTCTTTGTCTACACTGGTAATTTTTAATTTTTCTGGGTCTATTAACTCGCCATCTAATCGGCTTGCTAATTCTTTATTGCCTTCTATTAAAAAGCCAAAATGAATATCGTCGGGAACTGCTCCATTTTCGTCGATGTAGCGAATTTTAGCGAGCTTGACTCGAAAACTTTTTTCCGTTAGTTGATTAAATAGTTTGTAAATGAGGTATTCTTTTAAGACTAAATCATCTTCGCCCTCCATGCAGTGTGTAACTAGCTTGTAATCATTCAAACCGGAAAAACCACGTTCTTTTAAAATTGATTTGGGAAATTTTAATTTGATAGGTGGGAAGTCACATATTTTTTTTCGAGTAACGCCTCTTCTCGAAATCTTCATATCAAACTGCATTAAACTGTCTCCTCTGGCAATTTTTATATTTGCAGGATGATAATGGTCTGCTTTATGTCGAGCAATAAATAAATGTTTTAAATCGCCCTTTATTTCTAAGGAAATTATATCCTCTTCGGCATTGAGCCAATTAAAGATACTGGTTTGGTGATTATTGTTTTTTCCTTTTTCTGTTTTACATCCAAAGGAAAACAATAATAGCGTAGCAAATAGTAGTGGCCACTTCATAGTTTTAAATTTTGAGGTTGACCCTAAAGTTAAAAAAAAATCCCAAACGAGTTCTAAACTCATCTGGGATTTTTTTTTTGTTCTTTCTAAAGCGCACTTATTCTGACGTAATTATAGTTACATCTGATTGATAAGGTAAAGTTTGATTATCTACAAAACTTATTTGGGCGGTTACTACATATACACCTTGACGTAGTTTAGTGCCGTTAAATTCTCCGTCCCATGATTTAATTAGTTCTTCTCCTCTTCTGATGTTAAATGCTTCAAAAACTAAAGCACCAGTCCTATCGAAAATTTTAAGCTCCTTTACTTCTTCCATTGCAGGAGAGAACGGAATAAAAAACTCATCATGTACCCCATCTCCATTTGGCGTGAAAAGATTAGGGAAATAAATCGGTCGGTCGGTAGAAACAGCCACACTTACCGAAGCACTTGCTTGACAGTTATCAGAATTGACCGCATTAACGGTATAAATTGTAGAACCTGGAGGTACTGTTTCAAATCTTTCACAATTGGTACAGATAATTGAATCTGGTGTTGACCAAGTATAATTGATACCTCCTGTTGCGGTTGTATTGGCTTCTGCGGATAAATTAATGGTAAACCCTAATTTAGTTTCTGCATTATCTACGAGTGCTTCTACTGTAAATTCTCCTGGTTCAGCCACAGTCGTATTTTGAGTCGTTATTTCACAATCACGGCTATCCTTAACCGTGATGGTATAGTCTCCTGCCACCAAATCCCCTAAGGTAGGGGCCGATTGGAATATAATTCCATCTAAGCTGTATTCGTAAGGAGCACTTCCGCCTATCGGATTGACAGTGATAGCACCATTCATTTCTCCAAAACAAAGTACATTATCTATCTGACCTATCTCTGCACTTAGTTCTGCTGGCTCAATGATGGTTATTGCATTATCGCTACTGATGGGGCAATCATTACCATCAGTTACGTCTAGCGTGTAGTCTCCTGCCATCAGACCTGTTGCCGCATTGTTCATTTGACCATCGCTCCAGCTATAGCTGTAATTGCTTACACCACCTGTGACGGTCGCTACAATGCTCCCATCATTTTCTCCGAAGCAACTAATGTCTGTTTTTACAAGAGAAAGCATTAATTCGTCTGGTTGGTCAATAAGTATAGGAATTTGTTCACTCAAACAAAGATTAGCATCTTGTACTTGAATGGTATAATTGCCTTCGGGTAAATTAGTCAATGCGACATCTGCTTGAAAACCAGCTCCATCTCCAAAATCATAAGTAAATGGGCCTTCTCCTGGAGTAGGCACCTCTATGATTATACTTCCATCTGATAAACCAAAACAAGTAGGTCTAGCCACAATATGAGTTGGCGCTAAGACTAATTCGTTGAGGATGGTATCTAATACAATGCTACAGTTATTAGCATTTCTAACAACTGCAAAAAATTGACCATTGCCCAAATTATCTGCTACATTATTATCGAAAAATCCATTACCAAAGTCATAAGTGTAATTGGTAATATCTGTACCTAATTCCCCTGATGGTAAAATCGTTACGCTTCCGTCGGTTGCTCCGCCACAAGAAGGTTGGACTATCTGTAGGGTTGCTTGTACAGGTATAAGACCAGGTGCAACTATTAATGTAGTATCGAAATCTGAAGAACAGCCATCCGCATCTCTTACGGTTATTGGGTAGCTTCCTATAGTTAAGTCCATGAAACTATTTTCATCAGCAAAACCACCTCCATCAAAATCATATTCAAATGGACCACCGTTACCTGAAGCTATAATGGTAATAGCACCATTCGTTGCCTCCGAACAAGACGGCTGATTAATTTGAAGATTTGCTTGAATTGGCTCGAAGCCAGGTACAACAGCTAACATGGTGTCAATATTAAGGATACAATTATCTCTATCCCGAATAGCTAATGGATAATTTCCAATGACTAAGTCTGTCGCAATATTATTGTCTACAAACCCATTCCCAAAATCGTATTCCAATGGTGTGCTGTTACCCGAGGCTGTAATGGTAATAATTCCATTAGCGGCTACTTCACAAGATGGTTGTTCGATTTGAACACTTGCTTGGATAGGCATAACCTCTGCTGCAACTATGGTCGTATCTAGACTGCGCATACACATATCTAAATCTTGCACAATAATAGTTTGGAGACCAATGCCTACATTAGGGAGGAGATTGTCTGTAGAAGGACCATTGCCAAAATCATAAAATAAGGGCCTTCCATCTCCTGTAGCTGTAACCGTAATAGTTCCGTTTGTTGCCTCGTCACAGGTAGGGGGCGTTATAGTTAAACTAGCCGTTATCGGATTAAAACCTGCTGGAACAGCTAAAAAAGTATCTATCGGAACGGTACAATTATTATCATCTCGCACACGAATGTTATCATAATCACCAACTGATAAACCTGTTAATAGATTGGTAGCACCAAACCCTTCGCCGTCATTAAAATCAAACTCATAATTACTATTAGTAGCTACTGTACCACCAGTAGCGGTTATCATGATTTCACCATTACTTGCTACATCACAAGTAGGTT
>CALLVC010000254.1 GCA_938010785.1 uncultured Saprospiraceae bacterium | reverse complement strand
ACTTACCACTAATAACGCTCTTTTTCCTAGCCTGTTCTAATCCGTCCACCAACTACGAAGGCTATCCAATCGCCACGCATATCAATGCCAAAGTGGAAGGGTTTGAAGTGCAAAAAATTTCTGGTGGAACAGGTGAGTTTTTGTCGATAAACATAGACCCACAAGGACGATTAATTGTGTCTCCTCGTAAAGGGAAACTACTTCGTTTTGCAGTCAATCAAGGACAAAGTAGTTTGCAAATAGATACTTTAGACGTTGGAGTGAAATACTGTCAAGGTCTATTGTACGCCTATAATCACCTTTACATGATGGGCAGCGGACCAGATAAAAGGCGAGGGGTGTATCGATTAAAAGACGAAGATGGACAAGGAAATTATGGGGAACCTATCTTAATGAAGGAATTTCCTACCAATGGGGACCATAGCGGACATACCTTAGCCCTTGGTCCTGATGGAATGATTTATTTTTTAACTGGAAATAGTAATACCGCACCAACTGGAGATAATGTAGCATTTGTCAATAAAAACTGGCATACGGACCAAATTCAACCAGTAAGAACCATTTTTGCCACTAGCCAAAAAGCGCCAGGCGGCTATGTTTTAAAAACAGATTCTTTAGGCAAGGATTGGCAATTTTTATCCTATGGCCTAAGAAATCCTTATGACATGGCATTTAGCCCAGAAGGGGAATTATTTACCTATGATTCGGATATGGAATGGGATTTCAACCTGCCTTGGTATCGACCAACCAGAGTGAATCACTTGGTGTCGGGTGGAGATTATGCTTGGAGAGAAGGAACTGCGAAGCGATACGACCATTATCCAGATATTTGGCCTGCAGTAAAAGATTTTGGGAGAGGTTCACCAACCGCCACCCTTTTTGGAACAGGTGCAAAATTCCCGAAAAAATACCAACAAGCTTTGTTTTGTGGAGATTGGTCCTACGGTAAAATATTTGCCTTGCATTTAACGCCAAACGGTTCAAGCTATACAGGAGAATATGAAAATTTCATTAGTGGGCAGCCTTTAAACATTACGGATATGGTGGTAGGGCAGGATGGTGCCTTATACTTTACCACAGGTGGAAATGGGACGGATACAGGTTTGTTTAGAGTGATTTATACAGGAAAAGAAAACACAGCGCCTACCAAAACCATCATAGGGAATGATGAGGATAAAGCTGCTAGAAACTTACGAAAAGAATTAGAGCAATGGCATTTTTCGGACGGTGGAAAAGGATTTGAATTGGCTTTACAACATATTGGACATGAAGACCGATTTATTAGAAATGCGGCACGGGTGATTATAGAAAATAGTGATATAGAAAATTGGTTGCCTGCCTTGCAAAATGCGGATAATTTTCAATCGGAAATTACTTTACTAACTGCTTTGGTAAGAGTAGATTCTACGAATGTACATGCACAAATGTTGGCGAATCGGCTACAGACTTTTGATTTAAAGCATTTAAATGAAATGGAACAATTAGCCGTTATTCGATTGTATGAATTGAGTTTGGTTAGAAATGAAAATCCTAGTGAAAATATATTACAGAGTGCTTATGCTAAATTAAACAACCATTTTCCTTCCGAAAGTGATGTTGTCAATAAAGAATTGTCGAGAACCTTAGGTTTTTTAGCCAGCCAATTAACCGAAAATGAGGATTTCATTGCCAAAACTTTTGACCAAATTGAATCCACCAAAGACAGTGAATTATTCATTCATTATTTGTCGGTGTTACGAGGGGTGAAAAACGGATGGTCTACGGACCAGAGATTGGCTTGGCAATATTGGTTGAAATATGGACAGGATAACCTAAGCGGTGGTTCTTTGTTTGGTTATTTTTTAGGAGAAATCAAAGCAGAGTTTGAAAAGACCATCAGCCCTTCCGAAAAAAGAACCTTGGCTAATTTAACACCTAAACCTATTAATCCATTAGCTGCTGGCCCTGTTCCGCCTAAGCCAAAACCAGCAAGTTCTATTTTTGCGGCAAACGCGACTAATTATAATTGGAAATACGATGATTTGAGTTACTCTTTGGAATTGGTGAGTAGCCCTAGATTTAAATTGGAAAGAGACTTTAATCGGGGCAAACAAATGTTCCAAAAAGGGCAATGCTATAATTGTCATTATATGTATGATAAAGGTGGAAATTTTGGACCTGACCTTACTACCGCTGGAAATTCCTTTTCTGCGGAAGATTTATTGACCGCCATTTTAGAACCCTCGAAAGATATCAGTAGTCGATTTCAAGCCACTAAATTTATTTTAAAAAGTGATGATTTTATAGTGGGTAGGGTAGTGAACGAAAATAAGGATAACTATGTACTGCAATTGGGATATGAGCCTTCTAATACCGAAGAATTATTCAAAAAAGAGGTCAAATCATCCGAAGCATCTGACATATCTGAAATGCCAAAAGGCCTAATTAATACGATGAATCGAGAAGAGGTATTAGACTTGTTATATTTTATTATTGAATTGGCGGGACGGAACAAAGGAGAAAGCCAAGTAGCCATTCACGAAGAAAAATCCATCTTCTTAAACGGAGATTCAACGCTGATTGAATTAGTGGATTATTCCAATCAAGGGGATATTTTATATACAACGGATGGTCGTGACCCTAGTACGGACGGCACGCCTTATACTGTTCCGTTTTATGTTAATAATACAACTTTAATCAAGGCAATTGCTGTCCATGAGGAAGTAAAAAGTGAAGAAGTTAGTAGAACAGTTCATCAAGTAGATACCGCTTTAAATGGGCTTAATTGGCAGTTGTACCGAAGTATAGAAGATGGTTTTATAGACGTGTCTAACAAAACACCAGATGCTACTGGAATCGCCTATACCATCAGTACCGATAACATAGCAGAAGGGGAAAATAATTTCTTGATTCACTTTGATGGCTACTTGCAAATAGACAAAGCTGGCGAATATACTTTTTATACTTTACAAGACGATTTTGTGCAATTAAATATTAATAATCAATTAGTTGTAGAAAGTACACAACGGTGGTTTGATGGAGAGAAAGAAGGCAGTATTTATTTGGAAGCAGGAAAACATCCGATTAAGGTGAAATTTTATGACCATTTGGCATCGGAATATCTGACGGTTCATTATAGCGCAGAGGGTGTGGAAAAGCAGATGCTGAATGGGAATTTATTGTATCGAAAATGATGTAAGTATCGTCGAATGTATCACATAAAAATAGTGCCTTTAGGTACTAAAACATGGGTAACTCATCGCCTAGCATCCTCTTTTGTAGCTGGCAAAAAGACCACGCCTAAAGCAGGACTAAATCCAAGCACATCATGATAAGATGCCGCCACGTTTAATTGTATCCGATTGACCGTATATCCTAAACCAAAACTAAGTCGATTGGGGTTTGAATTAAAGCCAGTTCTAAACTGAATCTTCTCTAATAATTGATATTCTAGCCCCATTCTAAGATTATAGGGTAGGGTGCTATCTTTTTCTATAGAACCACTAATCGCAATATAGCCAGTAGGACGATAGGTCAATCCTATTTGAAGGATGGAGGGCAATTCTTGGATGCCAATACTTGCTCTAATTGGATTGAATAAATGAATACCGGTAGTTAATTTTTCTAAAATTTCATATTGCATACCTACTTCAAAAGTGATGGCAGCAGCATTACCATATTCCTTAATTTGGGTGTTTAAAAAGTCAAATTGAGCGCCGATGGAAAATTTGTCAAATAGTTTTCTACTATAATTTACCCCTACTTTTTGCTCGTTATATTCGTCAAATCCAAAATACTGTAGCATCATTCCCCAGGTTCCTGAATTGGTTGGTTTGGCAATGCTGATAGCAGCTAGTTGTAACTCCTTTAATAAAAAGCGATTTTCTGCATATGCTACACCAGAAAAACCATCCAGATAAGCTAACCCAGCTTGATTATTGAACCCACTATGAATATCGGTATAAGTCAAATTTGCATTTCCAGCACCAATTCCTTTTGCCCCAGCAGCAGTTGAAAAAGCATTTTGAGCAGAGACATCTGTAAATAGAAAATTTAAGAGTAGCAAAAGTAAGCAACTAAAACGAACTTGGTTTGGTTGTAAAATTATGCTAATACCCTTCTTTAAAATATTTACAATCATTTGAAAATTTATAGTTTCTAGACCTAATTAAAATAATAAACTATTGGCTAATTGCGCACCTTATTTTTGTGTAAATATGGATTGCAACGCGCCCCAAAGTAATCTTTTTAAATCCTGATTTTCAGAAATACTTTTCAAATCATCTGCAAATAAATATAAACAACCATTCACCGTGAAGGGTTGATATTTTTGAAAATTTAGATGTAAGCCTACTGTTTTTGGGTTGATGCCAAAAAATAAGGCTTTATAAATCGTTTGGTCTTTAGCCAAAGTACTGAAACTAAAGTCGTTATCAGCCGTTTTTTCAAGGGTCAAGGTGTCTGCTTGCAGGTCCAATTTTACAGCGGATAAAATTTTTGCTAAAAAGGGTTGCATGCTTTTATCAGCAGCTTTATAGCACAAAAAGATGCCTTTGTCTGGGTTTCCTGTACAGGCAGCAAGAATACGATTAGTATCTGCGACATTAATTATTTTAAAATCTAAAAATTGATTGGACACAGATATTATTTTTTTGAATTATTTTAGAAAAAAAAGGGTTATAAATTTATTATAAATTAGATGAATCTATTTTTTCCCTCTATTTATAATTTGTGCCTAAAATTAGAATAGATTTATTAAAGAATGTAAAACAGCACAGCTTTAAATAAAAAATTCTACAAAATTGTAAGGAATTAACTGAAAATCAGAATAATTGGAAAGATAATTGGTTGATTTTTATAATTAATTGGCTAGGCTCTCAAATAATTCTTTTTATTTTTATAAATTTACGCTTGCAAACAAAGTTGAAAATTAATTTTAGATTTGTAACTTTAAATTTTCAATTTCAAAATATACCCAAGGAATGGTAAATTTATTATTGAACTATTCCTAAGCATTATATCAAAGTTCCTAAACTATCAAAAGAGATTTCTGATGAAGTATGAAATTAAAGTAAATAAGACCACCCAATCTAGGCTACCAGAATTAGATTTTAATAAT
>CALLVC010000253.1 GCA_938010785.1 uncultured Saprospiraceae bacterium | reverse complement strand
TGCATTGGCAAATTCAACTGCACTAATAGTTCTAGCCTCGGTTACTAAACCATGCTGATTCTCTGTTCTAGTAAGGATAACAGCAGGCTGATTGTCTTCGTAGTTACACCAGTTGATGATGGTAAATGTTCTGACTACTTTCAAACAAGCATCTTCTACGGTGGTGAATACTTTTTCTTCTACTTCCACCGCAACTAAATCACAAGCTCCATTTGCAATGATTGCTTCTGAACTTGGGACATCGTCTCCACAAGTTCCTTTCCAATCTGCTGGTAAAGTAACACTCCAAGTGGCCTCCGATTCTATATTAATGTTCTGCGTAGACCAATTTGAAGTGCTGCCTTGTCCATCCCAATCAATGGCTCTAAATCGACGTTGGATAGCGATTTGACCACATTTTTTGTTCGCTAATTGATATTGTTGTTGTACAACTAAGCTGCCACAAGTGATATTATCTGAACAGTTAGGATTGCCATATTTTGCGTTGAATAATTCAATTTGCGCTTCGGTCATATCCACCCATTCATCATCCAATAAGCCATTTTCATTGGTATCGGTACTAGCGCCTAAGTCTGCTAAATGTTCTTCGTCACAAGTACCCGTCATTTCTGGTAAATCGCTACAAATTGGTGCAATCTTATCTTCTACATTCACGGTCATCCAACAAGTACTCTGGTTTCCTTTTGCATCTGTTACTCTTAAATAAACGGTTGCCGCTATATGCGCATCGTTACAAGTAAAAGTTACCGTAGAATCCCAATTTTCTTCATCTCTACTGACTTCGTATTTTACAATACCACAAGCATCGTAAGACCCTCCGTCAATATCGCTGTAATGTATCTTCGCATCATTCTGCCCTAGCGATAAGTTGATTTTATCCACACAAGCTGCGGAAGGTGCGGTATTATCTTCAATTAAAATTAATTGCGTAATCGTATCATTGATAGTTTGCTCCCCGATATTTCGGGGCAGGCTATGACAAGCATCTGCGGCAACCCATTGTACTAAGAAAGAATCACAATCTAAGGCAGTCATTTCACTTGCTTCAATTTGCCAATTTGTACCATTTTCAATTCTAAATACGGCGTCCATTCGAACACTTACTTCTGAACAATTATCAGTTGCAGTAGGATTGTCCAACTCCGTAATGTCTAAAGTACAAACATCGTGTGGTAAATCAATTATTCTAGTTGGTAACGTATTGTCTACAAAAGTCGGAGCTAAAGTATCTTTCAATTCAATTAATTGAGTGCTAATATGCTGAACACCAGTTTGAGAGCTACACCAATCTAATACCTCCCAGTAACGGAATAATTTAGTGCCGCAATCAGCAGGTACAAGGACATCTTTTTTCTGTACAATATAACCACAAACATAATCAGCGGTATCCAAAGTAATGGTATCAGTCGGAATTAACGCTCCATTGACTACTTTACCTACTTTAATACTAGGAATGCCCGTTTTGCTAATATCATCTAAAGCACTTTCGCCATCTTCGCCACAGCTTAAAACAATGTCTGCTGGTTTTACAATATCCGTAAATTGTGGTCTAAGGATGACAACTGATTGAGCTAGGGTCGCCTCATTGCCACAAGCATCGGTTGCTTTCCAATTCAACATGGCTCTAGTAGTATCACAAGGCCCGCCATCGTTTAGGATGGTCGCATCCACAAATGCTACACTTGCATCAGCGCAATTATCAATCGCTGTTGGTGCAGGAATACCCAATGCTTCAGCGGTTAAATCAACACTGCATAATCTGAAAGTATCTGCTACAGTCGAAATATTAGTAAATACAGGAGGTGTTTGGTCCAATAAATTGACGGTCACGGCACAGCTTGAATTTTGTGGGCCATTATTGCAGAAAGTCAGATTTAAGCCATCGTAGTATCTTTTTTCAATAGTGGCAGTAATTGTTCCACCACATTGTTCAATCATATCTTTGGTGATGCTTGGATATTGACCACCTTTTCCGCCGCCTGTTGCTAAAACAGCAGCTTGACCATTTTTATCTACTCCATTTAGGGTGATGTGATAATACACGGTGTCCGTAATCGTATCACAAGCAGTTTCTAATAAATCATCTGGTGTCAAGACAATAGAACAAGCAGAACCTAATGGCACATTGATTTCATCGTTGCAAACAAGTGCTGCACCTTGGACCGTCATAACACCTTGGGTTGTTTTGACAGTATCAGACTTTAGCTTGTATGCTACTAAATAAGTACCTAAACCAAAGGTATCTTTGATAACATCGGTACTGGCAATACAAGTATCTAAGCATAAATCTCCATGCGCATTAAATACTCGAACGATTTGTGAATCTTGGATAGTTCCACAAGCTGCCATGACGGTTGCTGGGTTGATAGCTAAGACCGCATAGGTTTCGTCACAAGCTAAATTAGCATTCAAATCATTAGGCGGTGTTAAGACAATTTCTCTGTCATTACACGTAATGTTTGCATGCCACCCATTGCTCTTATTATTGTCTCCATTGGTCACAAAACGGAAGGTTAAACACCCAGTCGCATTGGTGTCAGGGTCACAGTGCGCGGCTACCCAGCCATTGGTTTGACTAACGCCATCCCCTTCATATTCACCGATTAGTGGTGCAGCAATACTTGCCCCATCGTGGACAAATAAAACATCTCCTGCTGCGGTACTAAACTCTGTGAAAGTGAAGGTCAATCGTTGCCATTGGTTTTGTGGACAAATGGTATGTTGATTGTCTCTAGCCGTCGTATCGGTGTATAAACCATCTACTAAGCCATCATCCATGAATCTAGACTGGTCATCACAGTTCAACATCGTGTCAATTCTTGGCGTATTAGTTACTGCCGTGATGAAATTTTGCGCATTGGATAATTGTGGCGCACCTGGTGTTCCATCAGGACTGGTCGCTAAATCGTATCTACAAGAGCCATCATACTGACAGAAATTTGCAACGGTTAATACTCCATTGGTACTTTCAAAAATGGCAGAATATCCTTGATTGTCAAAATGCCTAATTCTCAATTCGTATTTGAAGTAATTATTTTCCATTCCATTAGGTACAGCTACTGTACCTAGAGGCACTAACTCATTTGATGTCGTATACATTCCTGTATTGCTAATCAATGACCAAGTTTGATTGCCTACTGTTGAAAGAATGGTAATGGTTTCTTCAAATTGTCCATCTCCTGCGCCCGGTGCAGATTCATTTGCTAAACAATTACACGGGTCAAAGATTCTTGCATAATGCAATGGCGTTAATGCAAAATCTAGAGAGGTATTGGTATAATTTAATTCATCATCATCATCCATTGGTTCTTGATAAAGGATGATGTCAAATACGTCTGATACAATAGTTGATTTATCTACTTGAATCCCATTATCATCTGAGTCAGCCATGTCTGACATTCCACCTTCTTCCAATGGGCCAACGCCTGTGTATGCGCCAAATCCATTGCCATCAGAACTAGCTACCCAGCTTGGAATATTTTGTAATCGAAGGTAATAATTGTCAGGAAATATTGAGGTAAACAAATATTTTCCTTCGCTATCTGTCATCATGGTATCAATGCAAACATCATCTGTTGTTCCTATCATTCCATCTGCTCCAGGTTTGTTCAAGACGACCTCAATATCTTCCATCGAATGTTCTCCAACACCGATATCTCCATCATTCGTTCTGTCAAACCAGACAGTTCCTCCTAAATCTATTTTTCTAATTAAGCCAAAATCGACGTCAAAATTGGTAGAAATACTCGTGTCTCCATCATTTGTTGGCTCATTATATAATTCTAAGTCAACTAAACGAGTAGAAATGGTGGTTCCTGTTTGCAAGCCACTGTCATCATTGTCAATGTCTTCCTCTGGTGTTTCTGGAGATTCGTAATCTCCTGAGCCAGTTACTAAATAAATACCTTCTCCTGTCGCACTGACCATATTGTAAGGTATGTTATTAGCCAGTTGGACAAAATAGTCACCGGGATAGAGGTCATCAAAACGATATTTTCCTGCACTATCCGTTACCATTCTGGCGATTTCAATATCATCACTAGAATTGGTTTGATTATCTCCTCCATCTTTGTACAAAACAACTTCTACATTTTCTATGCTTGGTTCACCCGAATCTACTAGACCATTATTATTATAATCTTCCCAAACGGCGTTTCCAATAGATAGCAATTCAAATAAACCGAAATCAATATCGAAGTTGGTTGTTGAATCTATATCTCCATCGTTGGTTGGCTCATCGTATAAATGTAAACTCACTAAATCTGAGGTAACGATTAGGCTACCATCTGGATGACCCATTTGTGTGCCATCGTCGTTATCATTAACGTCGCCATCTGGGTCTGCTGCTGGTTCGGTTGTGCCCGTACCCTCTGCTAATATTGTTCCTTCGCCCGTTGAACTCGCAAAATGTGCAGGTATGCCACTATTTAATTTTACAAAATAATCACCTGGGTAGAGGTCAATAAATTCATAAGTACCATTACTATCCGTTGTATCTCTTTCAATTTCAAGGTCATCTACTGTTCCTTTTTGACCATCTGGACCTGCTTTGAATAAGATAACTTCAACATTTTCAAAACCAGGCTCATTGGTGTCTACTAGTCCATCATTATTCAAATCTTCCCAAACTAAGTTTCCGATTTCTAAGGATTCGTATAAACCAAAATCTATGGCGAAGTTGGTGGAATTATCTGTATCCTCATCAGTAGTTGGTTCGGTGTATAATGCTAAGCTAAAGATGTCACTTCTAACGATTTTTGTTCCATCTGTTAGGTAGGCTTCTGTCCCATCATCATCGTTGTTGATGTCATTATCAGGGTCTGCTGCTGGTTCGTTGCTACCTGTGCCATCTGCATTCCTAAATCCTTCCCCGGAAGAACTGTTAAATCCATCAGGAATATTACTTATCGTTACGAAATATTCACTTGGATTTAAATATTCAAACAGATAGGCCCCATTTTCATCTGTGGTATCTTTACCTATTTCAATATCATCTGCTGTACCAGCTAAACCATCTGGACCAGGTTTAGCTAGGGCAACGGTAATATTCGGGAATCCTGGTTCATCCGTATCTTTCATTCCATCATTATCATAATCTTCCCATACTAAATTACCTAAATCAATGGTTTCGTATAAGCCAAAGTCGATTCTGTAATTAGCAGTACTATCAAAAGTACCGTCACTGTCTGGTTCGTCATATAAGTCAAGACTTACAATATCAGATTCTACCATAATATTATCCCCTAAACCTATTTGAGTCCCATCATCATTATCGTCGATATTGTCATCAACCATGCTTGAAGGTTCGAAAATGCCTTCTCCCGTTACGGTTGTAATACCTTCTCCTGTAGAACTGTAAAAACCTGTTGGGATGCCACTATTTAGTTTTACCCAGTAGTCTCCCGGTTCTAAAGTTTGGAAGATATACATGCCGTCTGCATTTGTGGTATCTCTAGCAATTTCTACATCATCACTGTTC
>CALLVC010000252.1 GCA_938010785.1 uncultured Saprospiraceae bacterium | reverse complement strand
TTTAAAATGCTATCTATTATTATAAAGAGTGGTTATGATGAAATAACCTTATGAAATGTACCTATGGTATAGGTTAGACAAAATAGTAGGAGCTAAGATTTTATTTCAAAAGTTATTTAAGGGCCCAAAAAATAAGCTATATAATTTGCCCTAATACTAATTATAAAATGGTGAAACAAATTTATTTCGGTAGAGAAGCTAGAGCTGCTTTACAAAAGGGAGCAGATGCTTTAGCAAATGCTGTAAAAGTCACTTTAGGACCAAAGGGCCGAAATGTGGTTTTAGAAAGACCTTATGATACGCCAATCATTACTAAAGATGGTGCTACAATTGGGCTAGCCATCGCTCTGGAATTTGTTGATTATCCCATTATCACTTCTGACAAGTTATTAGTAGCTGTTTTTGGTGGTTTTTTTCTAGGAGCAGGAATAGGTTTGTCTGTACGAGGTGGTGGAGTTTTGGATGGTACAGAAGTATTAGCCATTTATCTAAGCAGAAGAACAGGACTTAGCATCGGAGACTTTGTCCTTATTTTTAATATTTTAATCTTCTCTATTGGAGCTTATTTTCTCTCACTTGAAATAGCCTTATATTCTATACTCACTTACCTTTCTGCTTCTAAGACAATGGATTTTATTATTGAGGGATTGGAAGAATACATTGGCGTTACGATTATTTCTGCTCAACATGAAGCGATTAGATGGATGATTATTGAAAAACTCGGAAAAGGGTTAACCATTTATCAAGGGAAAACTGGGTTTGGAAAACAAGGGAAAAATTCAGATACCATGAATATTATATACTGTGTTATTACTCGATTAGAGGTTAGTAAATTTCAACAAGAAATTCTTAAAATTGACCCAACTGCGTTTATTGTAATAAGTAGTGTTAGGGAACTGAAAGGAGGAATGATAAAAAAACGACAATTTCAGGAAACTTAGACCAAAAGGTAATAGACAACCTTAAAACATGGGATATGTGTAAGTTGTTTCATGAAAGGTGTAATACTTTAACCTTGAAATAGGCTTAATTTTGTATTGATAAAGATTCCTTCATGTAAACTAATAAATGAATAATTCCCAGCTTAGTAAAGAACTCTTGTTGAGTATTGGAAATTGGGATTGGCAACCCCAAAAACTTAAATTACAGTTTGGACAATTGACGCTTTCAGATGTACCTTTTGAAGTTGGAAAAGAAGAAGCCTTACTAAGTAGAATCGGCAAAAGATTAAATAAAAAAAGACAAGATATTATAGACCTCCTCAATAGTTTACGACCAACCTATTATATTTCGAGGAGAAGTGACAGAAAAAATTAAGAACCTACCTGTTTCTATTTTAAAATTGTATTTAGATTATTTTTTCAGAAGATACACTAGACTTTATTCTAAAATGGGTTGTATAGAGTTTAATTGAGGATTTTGGAGCTAATCAAGGCATGAAGAAGCAAAGCTTCTAAACCGCAAAGCGGATGGGTTGCCAAGAATAGCCTAGCTATTGTTCTATTTTTTAACATGAACAAAAAAGAAGATTCAGTGAATCTTTATTTTTGTGAACCGCTTGCGGGTGGGCGGCTAGAGCTTCAAAAGACCAATTTAATCGCTACAAGATTTTTTAGAATAAAGTCTACTAATAAGCTATAAAAGCAAAGATTATTACTGTACGGCTATGAAATATTAAGCAGAAAACTACGCCGTTTTAGAGAGGCAATCATTGTAAGGCGATAGAGAGGATAGGATACAAAACCTATCCTTCTCTTTACTTAATTGATGTTAAAAGACTGACTTATTTTCCATGGTTACTAAGTTTTAGTGCAAAAAAATCAAAATATTTTAAACATAAATTCAATTACAAATTCATGAGAAAATTTTTAATAAAAAGTTACTATTTCTTTTTTTTAACAGGCATTCTATTTGCCTTTGCCCCCAATGAATCTACTGCTCAAATGATTAATAATGCCTCTTTTGAAGCTAATTTTAAAGGAGCAGGAACAGCTTTTTACACTATTGATAATAATACTGGACAACTCTCCTACATGCTAAATTTTGGTCAACAGGCTGGAGTCTGGTTAAGTTATGGAGAACCTTATCGGGAAAACGGCTTTTCTGCTTTACATTTTAAAGCCATTGAAAGGGGTGATAGTACAGGCACGTCCTTTTATATTATTGAAAGTAAATCAGGGCAGTTAAGCTATATGTCTGATTTTGGACTAGAACCTGGTAATTGGACGAGTTATGGAAGTCAGCTTAAAGATATAACACTTACAGAATTTGAGGCTCAAGCCACCGCTCAAGGCATGGTCTTCTACGCCTATGACGGAGTAGCAAAGCAAATGCATTATATGCAGGATTTTGGAGAGCAAGCAGGCATTTGGTTAGCCTTTGGTCGACAGGAATATTAATAAATTTAATTAAGTAGGTGGACAGAAATAATCTCCCTTTTTGACCGAGGCTATTTTTTTGCTAGACTAGGCAAAAAATCTTTACATAGCCGTAGCTATGGAAATATTTTTTAACGACGTATAGCGGAAAAAGAGTCCGTCATAAAATGTGTATGTTATATCTGTCCACCTACTTAAGGGCTTTAGCAAATAATAACCTACACATTTGACTTATTCTTTTTCCAACTAGCTGCGTTAAAATTTTTGACAATAGCTCGGCTATTCTAAAAAATTTTGCCTTGCTATTTGAAAAAATAACTGCCTCAAATTTGCGTAGTTTATTAATTTCTAAACCACTAAACAAAAACAATATGTCAAAAGAAAAAAGTTCTCAAAAGAAGGGCGGTAAAAAAGCTCCTCAGAAAACGTTGAAAGAAAAAAGAGCTGCAAAAGCTGCAAAAAAGAAAGAAAAAGGAAACGCTAGCGACACGTTATAACAATATAATTTTACAAGACACCCCAAAAAAAACCGCTTTAAGTGCTATAGGTTGGTTAAACAATCTGTAGTACTTAACAGGGGTGGACGCTATTAAATAAATGCCTCAAAAGTATCAAATCGGACAAGAAGTATTTTCTATACTTCCACCTTTTCAAAAATTAGTTATCATAAATTATAGACATCAGGTTTACTATTGCAATTTGGAAGGAAGTCAGGAACAAGCAGCCCAAGTTTATTATGAAGGTGAACTTCGAAATAAAAGGTAATAAAACATTTCCAATTTCTTAAAATTATGGAAAATAAATATAAAGAAGGACAAATAGTCTATTCGATAGAATATCCAACACTGCCCTTAATCATTAGGCGCTATGTTGATAGAATCTATTATTGCAAAGTCAAAGATGACCCTACTCGAAAAGAGTTGGTCTATTTTGAACGGCAGCTAATGGCTACTCCTGGAGTAGCTAGTAGTTAGTATTTTAAATTATTTAAAAAATCGATTAAATTAAATTTTATGAAATTATTTGTAGCAAATCTTTCCTTCGATACTAAAAGTGAAGATTTAATCAAGGTTTTTGAAGTCCATGGTAAAGTGATTTCTGCTAGTGTTATTCAGGATAGGGCGACGAACCGCTCCAGAGGCTTTGGTTTTGTGGAAATGGACAGCAAAGAAACAGCTTTATTAGCTATCAATGAACTACATGATTCAACCTTACAAGGTCGAACCATTGTAGTAAAAGTGGCAACAGCGAAAAATTAAATTTACCAGTACTAATTCAATATTTTCTTATCACCTTAACCAATCAATATGCGGTATCCTCAAGTTTTTAAAGAATTTACTAAAAATTTTTGCCTTGCTAAAGAAAAAATACCATCGCAAAATTTGCGTAGCTTATTTATTTCCAAACCCCTTATCTAACTTATTTTCCCCGAGCCTAATTTATTCTAAAAAAGCTTAAATTAATTTTTTATATGAATATTTATATCGCAAATCTTTCCCTAGAAACTACAGGGGCGGACCTTCGTAATCTTTTTGTTTTATATGGTACTGTAAAATCGGCTAAAGTAATTACGAATGGGATCACTCATCTTTCAAAGGGATTTGGTTTTGTGGAAATAGAAAGCGAATCGGATGCCTTAAGAGCTATAAAGCGGCTACATCGCTCTGAATTTCAAGGAAATAAAATTGTTGTCAAAAAAGCTGAACCTACTAAGCAGGTAAATAGAAACGAAAATATTTAACTTAATAATAGATAAGTGCGCCCCGCTAATTTATTAGGAACTTTATACAACTAAGATAGACAAGCTATCTCTTAATATTTTTCTACTAAAACTCATACAAAATGAAATGAGTGTGTTACAAATTAGTGGAAAATCCATATTATGCGACTTTGGTTAGGCCGGTTTTTCTGTTTTTTCGTTCTATAAAATTGATAAAGTTAGGCAAATCACCATTGAGTTTTACGGCTCTCATATCCATCATATTCTGTGCGCCTTTGGAAGACCATCTCATACCACTTAACTCCATTCTATCTTTCACTAAATGTTTACAATTCGATTCTACCAATGCGGAACTGACAGGATACCCCTTTTCAAGATAGGTCTTGTAATCCATCTTGTGTTGATGATTCGTAAAATAGGTAATTGTCTTTTGGATTTTCTCTTTTTTGCTTTTACTTAAATCCGTTTTGGTAACCATTTTCTTCAAATCTTCAATCACTTTCTCTGTTTTAGAGTTTAACAAATCTTCCAGCATTTCTCTAACCCAATCCGTTCGTAAATTAGAGCCTTCTCCTAAAACTGCATTCGCACAATCCCAAACATATTCACTCACATGAATGATGTCTAAAATAATCGCACCTAATCTATCTTCCAAGTCATGTTGCTTAAGCGCATGCCTCACTTTCTCCTCTAAACCAATTCCTGCATCTATTGGAACAACGATACGACTTTTCGGATGGTTAATCATTGACTTAATACGACCTATTCCGTAGTCAATGGATTTATCTTGGTCTGCCAAAAAAGCTCTTCTGTGTATATCTTGATGCCAACGATTATCTTGGGGGTGTTTTGATGTTTTTTCGGTCTTATATTCCATTAAACCCTTGATAATATCGGCTGTTGTTCTTGGTTTCGGCTCAAAATAGGAGACAACGCCTACTGTTGCCATCTGTTTTACTCCTCGTTTTTCTCCTTTGCCCAACCGTTTCGTTTCTTTCGGTTTGGTCTTATCTATCGGTCTTATCTTTGGTACACCTTTACCGTCAAAAGAGGCACAAAAGCAGAATTCACCTATTGGCTTTTCTATCTTTTTTTGTTCATAAAAAGCCGTTACCTCTTCTCCTAAATGGTTAATAGCTCGCTCGGAAGAAGTTCCGTTTAAGCCTAAATCTAATAAGTTATTCATCGTCTTCACACTCTCTCGAAAATTCGTTTGTGTAGCATTGTCACTTACCAATTCTTGAATATTATACGACCATAAATCTCTAGGTATATCTAAATGTTCGTCCACTAAATATACCATCCCTCGCTGGTCACTATGAAAACTTGGTCGACTAAAATCCAATCGACCAAACAAACTTAAATAGCCTCTTGCCCTTTTTCCACTATGATTTATCTTTTCTCCTTTTTTAGCTGATGGTTTTTCTCCGCCAAGCTGCATCACTTTTTGTTCAATAACGAATTTCAGTAAGGTCAAACATAAGGATAGGACTTGTTTTAAATAACCCATCTCCATGTGGCGAATACTCGTTGTGCCCTCTACATAATCAACCGTTAAACGCTGTAATTTCCCCATTTCTGCCTTCAACACTTCTACTAGTCTTTTTTTTCACTATCTTGCATTGGAAGTTGTTTTGTTTTGAATTTTTTTTATGCAAACCAAATTTACAAAATCAATTCAACTTCCTTTTTCATATCTATTTCCCACTAATTTGTAACACACTCAAATGAAATTATTTGTATCAAACCTTTCTTTTAATACGGATAGTGAAGACTTGACTAGGATTTTTGAAGTTTATGGGAGAGTTGTTTCGGCTAATGTCATGGAGGACAAATTTACAAATCGCTCTAGGGGCTTTGGGTTCGTGCAAATGGATAATAACGAAACCGCTTTATTAGCTATAAAAGAATTACATAACACCAAATTTAAAGGGCAAACGATTGTTGTCAATAGGGCAGCAATAAATGGGTAAATCCATAAGTCCTTATTTATTCATTATTATTAAATATTTATATTATGAATGGTTGGATTTTATATAAAGATAATGGAAATCTGCATAGGTCGGAAAAAATTGATATTACAGACTTTCTCACTAAAACAAAAAAAGCACACAAAATACTTTTTTGTGTGCCTTTTTCCTTTTAGGAATCGTAATCCTTATGGAAACTTTGGAAATTTGTCAAAATCTGGCTGTCGCTTTTCTAAAAAGGCATTCCTCCCTTCTTCAGCCTCATCTGTCATATAACCCAGCCGAGTAGCTTCTCCAGCAAAAATCTGTTGACCCACCAATCCATCATCAATCATATTAAAGGCAAACTTTAACATTTTAATTGCCATTGGGCTTTTCTTCAATATTTCTTGTGCCCATTCATAGGCAGTTTCCTCTAATTCTTCATGTGGGATGGCAGCATTGGCCATTCCCATATCAACTGCTTCTTGTGCAGAATAATTTTTTCCTAAAAAGAATATCTCTCTTGCTCTTTTTTGCCCTACTTGGCGGGCCAGATAAGCAGAACCATACCCTGCATCGTAACTTGCTACATCTGCATCGGTTTGCTTAAATATTGCATGTTCTTTACTCGCTAAGGTCATATCACACACCACATGTAAACTGTGTCCACCACCAACAGCCCAACCTGGCACGACGGCAATTACAGGTTTATTCATAAAACGAATTAATCGCTGAACTTCTAATATATTCAATCGACCTATTCCGTCTCCTCCTTGATATCCTGTTTTCCCTCGAACCCTTTGGTCACCGCCAGAACAGAATGCCCAACCACCATCTTTAGGTGATGGTCCTTCTCCTGAAAATAGGATGACACCAATCTCTCTGTCTTCTTTGGCAGAATGGAAGGCATCTAATAATTCAAAAACGGTATTGGGACGAAATGCATTTCTTACCTCAGGTCGGTTGAAGGCAATACGAATGACTCCGTTTCTTTTCTTGTAGGTGATATCTTTATATTCTCTAGTGGTTTTCCACTCTTTACTCAACATAATTTTTAATTTCTATTTTTGAAATAATGTTCAACTTTACAAGGCCAACATTTATTACCTATCGGCATTCCTATTTAGACATGCTCTTAAGATAAAAGAAGTTTATCAATAGCTTTATTATTTTATAAGAAAACCCTTTTTTATAATACTAAAATGGTCTAAATCCTAAAAAGTTTTAGTATTTAGACCATTATTTGATATATACAATATCTCAAGATTTACCACTAACCACTCAAATCTAGTCTGCTTTTCTAAATTGGTATCCTGTGAACTCCAGAATATTCAAATGTTTATTCATAAACTGGTCAAACTTATTTAAATCTGGCCCTTCTACACTTTGCAAATCGCCAGTTACTGCTCTTTGGATATCAAAACGAGTATGAAGCCCATCCTTGGCATTTTGGTCAAGTTTACTTTTGAAACCTGTTCCAAATTCATGTAGCATTCTTCCAAAAAATAAGACAGTATCATATCCCTTGAATGCCTCTGTGGTTGGTGGCATGCCGAATTTATTATAAAATCCTTCTTTAAAGGATTGCACATCGAAGTCATCTGGATTTAGATAGGCATCAGAGGTGATGTGAACATTCATAGTTTCATATAATTGATAACCAATTTGCGTAAAATCCTTCCATCTTGGTTGGCCATATACTACAATAGAATTATCTTCTTTCTTCAAATCTAAATTTCTAAGCATTGAATACACAAAACTTTGACTGGAGGAAGCAATTATAAATGCAGTGGTACTCAACTCATTCATATAAGGCGCAAAATCAAAATCATCTACAGGCATTGTTTCCTCGTCTATGGTTACGAACTCAATTGAATCTACCATTGTACTGCCTTCCATAGCATAATGCGCTTGTAAATAATATTGCATTAAACGTTGTTCTTGTGAATTATTTCTACCAAAAATAACTATCTGGTCTGGTTGGAACCTTGCTTTCGCATGTTGCATAATCGCCTCCGCATGTGTTTTTTCACTAGGATTGAGTTGAATAAAGAAAGGATTATCAGCCGTTAAATTTTGATGAGGATATATCGGAGAAACAAAAGGCGTACTATTCTTTTTAGCAAATCCTGCCATTGCTCTACCGGTTGAATTTCTAAAGGTACCAATGATTAAATGAGCTGTCTGCGCTTCGTAACTATTGGTCAATTGAATAGTTGACCCTTCTGATGCTCGAGTATCAAGAACACTAACCTCTAAATTAACACCTTCCCCTGATAGTACATCAAAAGCCATTTTTGCTCCTTCATAAAAATTTAACGCAGGGACGGAACGACGATCTATTTTATTTTCAGCTGCGTCGTATTTATCTGCTAAGAAGGGTAGTGCTAATACTAGATTATAAGAATTTAACTTTTCAGTATTTTCATCAAAAACAGTTCCTTCACCATTTTGAGTGGCATCTGATGTTATAGGAGGAACTATTATTTCTTCTGGCGTTGCTTCAGACCAGTTTATCGTATCTAAATCTCCTGTGACATCTGTCACCACCTCATAATTTCCTGTTTCAGGATTATAGACTCTCTTTCCTTGAATTTCATCTAATTCACTATCCTTTTCTGCATCCTTGTTAGTGGGAGAAGTTGGCTTATTTGGATCTTGTAATTTTTTAAAAGAATCACAAGAAGTAAACCCAATTAGCAAAAAAATAAAAAGGAAAGGCAATGCTTTATGGTTAACCCAGATTTTCATAATTGTCTAAGATTTAATTAGATTTAGCTTATTACTTACTATAGTTATTAGCGATTATTTTGAGTTCTGATAGACTTATTGAGTTTTATACTTACCGAAAGTGTAAAAGCACAGTCTTTCAGAATATCCCAAATAACTTAAATAACTTTAGAGCGTCAGCTAAAAAAGTAATAAATATCCGTGTTCATTCACTAATCCGTGGTATTGATTACTACCACGGATTAGTGAAGGAACACAGATATTAGATTGATATTA
>CALLVC010000251.1 GCA_938010785.1 uncultured Saprospiraceae bacterium | reverse complement strand
AGTGTTTGTTTATGTTGAAAATGCCTGCCTCTGCCGGCAGGCTCGCCATAGCGGTGCTATGTCTGCGCTTTTCGCCTTGTCTAGGAAAAAAATATTTCCTCAAAATGACCACTTTATTAATTTATTTTGCCCAAACAAAATACTGATTTCTTTTTTTTGCACGGTGCAGCTCCCCTTTTGGAGGGAAGAGGAAATCCACATTTTAGTTGGTTTTTAAATTTTAGTTTTTACTTATTACTTATGAGATAGGCCCAATGGCAATTGTAATTTCGAACATTCATTTGATTTTAGTAGCTGAAGTTTTTTAAATTATCAGTTACGAATCACCAATTACCAATAACTATGAAAAGATTTTTTTACCTTTTCTTATTCGTAGCCTTTACTTACTCAGTAGGTAATGCGCAACATGAAGCGCATTACACGCATTTCATGTATACCAAGCAATTGTTGAACCCTGGCTACGTAGGTTCTAAGGGCAGTCCCAATTTAATGGCCTTGTACCGTAAGCAATGGATAGGGTTTGACGGTGCGCCTGAGTCTCAGTTAGTTACCTTTAATACACCTTTTTTTGACCCAAGGGTTGGTTTTGGAGTAGCTGTTTCTCGACAGATTACAGGGGATATTACAGAATATCTAGGTAATCTTTCTTATAGCTATGATATGATAAACCAAGACGGATTTAATTTGCGGTTTGGTATTATGGGGGCAATAAAACATTTGAGTTTGTCTCTTGGTGCTAATGCTAATCTTGCCGACCCAGTTGCTAATCAAATAAGCAATGGTGATTTTGATAAGATAGGTGGAAATGTTGGTGCAGGTTTATATTTGAATATCAAGGATGCCTACATTGGGTTTTCTGTTCCAAATATATTGAGAAGAGAAATTGGAAGTAGTGGTAATCCTGCTGAAGAACAGCCTCACTTTTATGGCATGGCAGGAGCTATCATTCCTATACCAGATTCCAAATTCAGTATTTATCCTAATGCATTATTCAAATATGTGGACAATGCTCCTTATTCTTTAGATGTCAACTTAAGTGCCATCTATAATAATATTTTTACATTTGGTGCTTCCTATAGACATGGTCAAGAAAATGGAGATTCTATTGATTTTTTGGCTAATTACCAAGTCAATAGACAATTTGGATTAGGCGTAGCCTATGATTTGACCCTTTCGGAATTAAGTAACCACAATAGTGGAAGTGTGGAAGTGATGCTTTCTTATCTTTTTGGTAAGAAAAATCCAGATATGACGAATCCTAGATTTTTCTTTTAGGAATATACCTTTCCTAGAAAAAAAGACCAGATAATTAATACTATAAAACTTTGCAAAAGAGAAATTAGATCAAATCTATCTGTTCAATACTTTTAAACCTGCCAGATAGGCAGGGATTTAATAGTTCTAATTTCTCCATCAATCGAACAATCCATGAAAAGATTAATCATATTTTTTAACTTTTGTTTGCTTTTCGCAAATAGCATCTCTGCTCAAAATGCTTTGAGTCCAGATATTAAAGTAGAAGTTAAAAACGAACAAACCATCAATAGTGACGCTTTAGAATTTAGCCCCACTTTTTACGAAAATGGAATCATTTTTATTTCTGATACAAAAGAGGGAATAACTACAGAGCGGTTAAAAGATGATAAAATTGATAAAAGTACTTTTCATATCTTTTTATCCAGAAGAAATGAAAATGGTGAATTGAAAAAAGCGACTCCTTTTGCTCCAGAATTAACTACTAAATATCATGAAGGTCCGCTTACTTTTAATACAACTAATAGCAAAGTCTATTTTAGTAGAAATGACTTCTTAAATGGTAAAGTTGAAAAAGCATCCGATGGTGTCATCAAGCAAATGATTATATCTGCCGATATGGTTGGAGGAAAATGGACGAATGAGCAAAGGCTGTCCTTTAATGATAAAGAATATGATTTTCAGCATCCTTCTATTAGTGTGGATGATAATGTCCTTTATTTTGCTTCTAATCGACCAGGGGGGTATGGTGGAACAGATATTTGGAAAGTTGTAAAAACAGGTGAAAGTTGGGGAGAACCTATTAATCTAGGACCAGGTATTAATACAGCAGGGACAGAGGCATTCCCCTTTATTCATGCTGACGGAACTTTATTTTTCTCTTCCAAAGGGCACGATTCAAACGGAGGCTTCGATGTCTTTTTCTCTAGAGAGTTTAATGGACAATTTGTCTCTCCTGTTAATTTAGGGACGAAGTTTAATACGAGCGCGGATGATTTAGGGTTTATTATTGACCGAGATAAAAGAAATGGCTATTTTTCTTCTGATAGAGATGGTGGAAGTGGACAGGATGATATTTATAGCTTCTTTGTGGATGAGACTTTAGGGGAGGATGTGTTTAAATACCCAGAAAGTCACCCTGCTTTTTTAGCCTCTGAAGGAGCTATTAATGGTACTGGTGGTTTAGCTAATAACGGAAATGTAGGAAATGCTGGTGACGGTACTGGTTTCGGAAGTAACAAAGTAACGCTTTTTGTTGCTGACCGTTTGACTGGAACTGAATTGAACGGTGCTACCGTAGAATATGTTGATTTAGAACAATTATCAAATACAGAAATTGTCACTGACCAAAATGGAAATATTATCCAATTATTGTCTTCTAGTAATGGAGATGTGGTCACGCTTTCTACAGAAGAAAATGCCATAACTGGTTACACAAACGCAGAAGGTGCCTTTGATTTAAATATTGGAGATGGTAATTATTTAGTTAATATTACCCACCCAGGTTATAAGCCTAAACAGATTTTAGTGAATGCTTCTGAGAACCAGAGTGAATTCATGGTCCTGATGGATAAATCTAATAACTGTGCGGCGATTGACGGTTTTGTGGTCAATGCTTCGGACAATCCGATACCAGGAGCTAATGTAACTGTTCGGGAAGCAGGTGATTTGACTGAACAAGCAGTAACGACCGCTAGTAATGGAACCTTCTCTCTTTGCCTAGAATGTGGTAAATCTTATACAATTACCGTTGAGAAAAATGGGGAAAGAACCTCTCAAAATATTGATGTCAGCGCAGATTGCAATGGGGGACAATCCCAACAAATGACCTTTAGGTTGAATAGTGGCGGAGGTGGTTTAGCTAGCGGAACGACTATTCGATTAAAGCGAATCTACTATAACTTTAATGATGCTTCTATCCGTCCTGACGCGAAAGATGAATTAAACACTTTAGTTTCTATTCTAAATGCTTATCCGACCCTACAAATTGAAGTAGCTTCTCATACGGATTCTAGAGGTGGGTCTTCTTACAACCGTCAATTATCTCAAAGAAGAGCAGATAAAGTAGTGGCTTATTTGGTACAACAAGGGATTAGTGCTAGTCGATTAGTACCTGTTGGCTACGGAGAATCTGAACTTTTGAATAGTTGCTATGATGGCAGTACTTGCACTGAATTAGACCACCAATACAACAGAAGAACAGAGTTAAGAGTCAAAGAATTGAACCAAGATGTTGGGGTAGAGTATGTAACAAATGCACCTGAAAGTGTTGATAGTGCTCCTGCTTCTGTCCTTAATGGTGGAGGTGCTAGTTCCTCTGGTTCTAGTAGCCGACGTGGAAAATATCAAGTAGTCGCGGGGTCTTTTTCTAGCCGCTCCAATGCAGAAGATAGATTATCAAGAGTGCTACAATTAGGATTCGATACGGCTAAAGTCGTTAGAGGCCCTGGCGTTGCTAAAAATGTAGTATTGGTTAGAGCATTCTCTGATTATAACTCGGCAAGACAACTGGCTGATGAAATTGAAAATGTACACAATATTAATACTTACGTGAAAAGAGGCAGGTAAGGATTTAATGTAAAATGTAAAATGTAAAATTATAAATAAGGCTTGTACGAAGTTTATTTTTTGACGCTGAGAGACGCCCGCCTACCGGAAGGCAGGCTGTTTTAAGTTATGATTTGTTATGTTTTCTTATGAAAATTTATGTTTACATTATGTTTTAAGGTCAAAATAGGAAAAAAACATAAAAAAGTCATAAAAGTCAGCCTGCCTGCCGGTAGGCGGGCGTCCCTCAGCGTCAAAAAATAAACATTATCTAGACTTCGTACAGCCCTTGTTTATAATATAAAATGGGTTGATATTTTCGAATATCAACCCATTTTTTATTGCGCTTTATTAAATAATATAATACTTCATATAGCATATCTACCCTTGATAAATTGACAAAATAGTCTGTATATTGTAATATTATTATTTACGTTCAACCTCTCATAACTTTTTTGATTAATCACCAATTATCTGAAAAATAAATCGTTCTATGACTGTATCTTTCACAGAATATGTCAGAGAACCTAATAAATAAAGTATCTATGCCTACTAATTCCATTAATCGAAGAACTTTTTTAGAATTTTTAGGGAAGGCAGTTGCCGTTGGGTCTCTAGTTCCTACTTTTATTCCTTTAGCGACTTCCTATTATAAAGATTTAAAAGGTATTTCACCTTCTCAAGAAGATAAATTAAAACTAGCTAAAGGCTTAAACTTTGATGTTCTTGTTAAATGGGAAGATGCGATTAGTGAAAAAGATACCTTTGGTTTTAATAATGATTTCACTGCCTTTCTTCCTTTAGAAGAAGGAAATTCTGATGATGGAATATTGTGGGTAAATCACGAGTACGTTGACCCTTTTTTCGTTTCCAATCATGTCGGTGGGGAAAAATCTAAGGAGCAAGTTGAAAAAGAAATGTATAATGTAGGGGGTAGTATTCTTAGGGTGAAAAAAGACGATAAAGGCAAATGGAAAGTTGTAGAAAATGACCCGCTTAATAAACGAGTAAATGGCTTGACCGATATTCCATTCAACTGGGACCATCCTATTGCAGGAAAGACTTCTGCTATGGGTACGCTTGGTAATTGTTCTGGTGGGGTGACGCCTTGGGGTACGATTCTAACTTGTGAAGAAAATTATGACATGTTTTATGGCGAAAGGGATTTCAAAAGCGGAAAACGAATTGAGAAAAAAGCATTTTTAGCTTGGCATACACAATACGATAATCCCCCAGAACATTATGGCTGGGTCGTAGAGGTGGACCCTCAAACGGGAAAAGCACAAAAACATATTGCTTTAGGTAGATGTGCGCATGAATGTGCCACGATTAAAGAATTAGAAGATGGTCGGCTAGTCGTTTATTCTGGTGATGATTCTGTCAATCAATTTTTATATAAATTTATTAGTTCTGAACCTGGTTCTTTGTCTAAAGGAACGCTTTATGTTGCCAATACCCTTTTAGGTAAATGGATACCACTTGTCCATGAAGAAAATGCAATTCTCAAAAAAGTCTTTAAAGACCAAACGGATGTGCTTATCCAAATGCGGAAAGCCGCTAAATATATCGGTGCTACTCCTTTGGACCGACCAGAGGATATAGAAATTGACCCTGTGAATGGAAATGTCTTAGTTTCACTCACGAATAATTCTACTAAGAAAAATTACTTCGGATCTATTCTAAAAATTGAAGAAACCGATGGCGACCATGCTGCTCTGACTTTCAAGCCTTCTCTGTACCTAGCTGGTGGTGAAGAAACTGGTTTTGCTTGTCCTGATAATATGGCATTTGACAAGGCAGGAAACCTTTGGATTACTTCCGATATCTCTGGTAGCTTGATGAATAAAGAACCTTACCTTCCTTTCAAAAATAATGGCTTATTTGTCGTTCCTCGTTCTGGACCGCAAGCTGGTAAAGTGATTCAAATGGCAAGTGCACCTAGTGATGCAGAATTGACGGGTCCTTTCTTTGCTCCTGATGGTAAGACTTTATTCTTAAGTGTTCAACATCCTGGAGAATATTCTTCAGGTCCAGATGATTTGACTAGTCATTGGCCTGATGGTGGGGATAATATTCCTCGGCCTGCTGTTGTTGCTATTACGGGTAAAACTTTAGATGCTTTGCAGGGAACGGAGTAACAATTAACGCTAGAGATTATTC
This sequence comes from uncultured Saprospiraceae bacterium, assembly GCA_938010785.1. Classification (GTDB taxonomy): domain Bacteria; phylum Bacteroidota; class Bacteroidia; order Chitinophagales; family Saprospiraceae; genus JAFMDF01. The sequence goes on along the minus strand of CALLVC010000251.1, from coordinate 3,071 downwards.
GAAAAAATTTCTTAAGAGAAGAGCTTCCAGAACCTGCCCGACTAGGTAGGTGAGTTTGAAGTTCTGGAAGCTCTATATGATTTCCAATAAAGTCTACTGTATTGGCTGTTTCTATCTACTAAAAAGGCAAATCATCTTGAAAATCATCTTCAGAGAAATCCAACGTATCTCTTAAATTTAGATTATCCAATGGGCTTTTAATATTTTTCAATACTTCTGGATCAACAGGTGGAAGGATAATTTTTCCTTTATTGGTACACCACACTTTGGTCTTTAAAAATTCAACCAATCCTCTATATCTAGTTGAAGGATTTACCGCGGCTAACCAAATATGCATATCATCTTCTGGATGCCAAAAAGCTAATAAAGCATCACATAGCGCTTCCAATTGCTTATCTGAAAGTTTATTTTTTGATGGAAAATCATCAATAGGAATATCCAGCCACTCAGCAATAATCTGCAATTCGCCTATGGGGTTGGGGTCTTCCAAAGAAAGCCGATGCATAGCAGAAAACGATGTTCCTAACAACATTTTATTTAAAGCAGCTTCTAGTAATTTCAATAAGTGTTGTACTTGTATTTCTATTTGCCGTTCCTCTTCCTCCATTTCTGCAAATAGTTCCTTACATGTACAATGCTCCTTAAATCTACATTCTCTAGGTTCATAATCGCAAAATTCTAAACCTACAAACCCTGAAGTAGGAGTAATAAATTTTCGGTCCAATATAGAAACCAATGTTTCATAAGCCATCTCTATAGGTAAGCCAACTGGAAAATCCGCATGAGTGTTCCAAGTAAACAATAGCTTTTCAAAAGCATTGCAAACCTTATTCATTTGCTCCACAGTCAATCTGCTAGGTGGCGGAAATTGTTCCTTATTTAATCTACAATGATAACCAAAAGATTGTTGGATAAGGTCTTCTTCCCCTGCAATAAACCGTTCTACTTCTTCTATGTGTTGTTCGAAGGTTTCTGCTTTGTCTGTTTCTTCTTTTGTGAGTTGACGGTGGGCGTTTTGAATGTCTTGTACTAGTTGTTTTATGTATTTTTCCATAGTAGTAGTTTAGAGTTTGCTATCAGGGAATATTTTGTAATACTCTAATCTACTAATTTTCTATTAATTTAAACTCAACCCTCCCTTTTAAAATCACTTTTCCCTCCACTTTTTGCCATCAACTTAGTTTCTTTGATGATAATATTATGAGAAAAAGCTTTGCACATATCGTAGATAGTCAAGGCTGCTACTGATGCACCTGTCAAGGCTTCCATCTCAACGCCTGTTTTCCCTGATAGACTTGCGGTACAATCAATCACTATTTCATTCGCTTCATTAATAGCGATAGTTATTTGACAATTGTCTAATCCTAATGGGTGACAAAGTGGAATTAATTCACTGGTCTTTTTGGCGCCCATCACTCCTGCGATAATCGCTGTCTGAAAAACAGGACCTTTCTTAGTTTCTATATCTTTTCCTGTAAATTGAGCTAAAATCTCTTCATCTACAACTACAATACTCCTAGCTTTAGCAATTCGTTTAGTAACCTTTTTTGCTCCCACATCTACCATCGAAGGATTTCCTGACGCATCTAGGTGGGTGAATTTTTTACTCATACTATTTTTATATTGTTTCTAAACTACTTCTGTTTCTCGCTCTGCTATGTAATGTAATTCAGAACAGTTTTCTTTCACTAAAATCGTCTTCGCCAATCTTTGAATATCCTTTATTGTTACTTCTTGATAAAGAGATTTTTCCCTATTGATTAAGTCTATATCTCCTAGCAATTCAAAAAATGCTAAATTAATCGCTTTATTTAAAATACTAATTTCAGAGAATACTAAGGTACTTTCTACCTTGTTTTTATATTTGACTAATTCTTTTTCGGGAATTAAATCTTGCTTTAATTCTTCTAATTCCGTCCAAATTGCGGCTTTCGCTTCTTCCATACTAACCCCTTCTGCGGGCTTCCCTTCTATTATCAATAATCCTGGGTCAATATTACCTGTGATATAAGCATCAATGTGGTTGAATAAACGTTTTTCTTTTAGTAATCGGCGATACAATCTTGCTGATGCTCCATTACTCAATACATCGGATAACAAATCCGTAGCATAATAATCAGCTTCTAATCTTCCTGGGATATGAAAAGCTAAATAAAGTGCATCGATTGGTACTTTGGCATGTTTTGTCCTTTTTTCTAGTTGCTTTTGCTTTGGCTCTTGGGGGATATTTTTAATAATGACAGCTCCTTTGGGTATTGCGCCAAACCATTTCTCCGCCAATGCTTTTACTTCCGCTGTCGTTGTATTTCCAGAGACAACGAGAATAGCATTATTAGGTCGATAATATTTATAAAAAAAGTCCTTTACATCCGCCAATGTCGCATCTTCTACATGCTTAGGGATTTTTCCGATGGTCGGCCAACGATAGGGATGCACTTTATAAGCCATGTCTGCTATGTGATGCCACGCATCTCCATATGGTTGATTCAGACAGGTTTCTTTAAATTCTTCTAAGACTACCTTTCGTTGTACCTCTAAACTTTCTTTACTAAAATTAAGACTCAACATTCGGTCTGACTCTAACCAAAAAGCAGTCTCTATATTCTCCGAGGGGAGTACATTGTAAAAATTTGTAATATCATTGTTAGTGAATGCGTTATTCTCTCCTCCTGCCAATTGTATTGGCTCATCAAAATTGGGAATATTTGCCGACCCTCCAAACATTAAATGTTCAAATAAATGGGCAAAACCTGTCTTATCTGGTGATTCGTCTCGCGCGCCAACATTATATAAAATATTGACCGCAATCATTGGAGTGCTACTATCTTCGTGGACGACTACTCTCAATCCATTCGCCAGCTCAAAACGAGAAAACTCTATCAAATTTTATTTTTTAATTGTGTACACTTATTTCTACAATATTCCCTAAGTAAGTAATGCAGCTCAATTAATCGGGTAATTTTTAGCAGCCTTTTTCCGCTATTTTTTACCAAAAAATAAATCCGTAGCGGGTGCTATGCATTGATTTTTTGGCGAAAACTATCGAAAAAATACAAGCTAAAAATTTTACC
>CALLVC010000250.1 GCA_938010785.1 uncultured Saprospiraceae bacterium | reverse complement strand
ATAAATATTTCCCAAAAAAATATAATCATTTCAGAAGTAAAAACGGATAAAGGAGAAGTAGTAGGAACAAAAGTTACTTTAAAATTCAAACTGTAAATATCATTTTTGTTCTAGTTTGAAACGATTAAAATCAGGCAAAACCCCTCGCTCCCGCCCCAACTCCCACGCATAAATCAAATTCCCCAAATCCTTAAAAAACGGAAAACCAATTTTCTCATACTCATACACCCCATCATTATAAACTCGATTGTCATTGACATGAATGGTCGCAGCGACCATAAATTCTACTTTATTTTTGGTGTCTATCACATACGCCACATCGGTCAAATAGCCATAAGCATCCCCCACTTTATTAAAAATTTTGATATGGTCAGGAATGGTTGGTGCATCTCCTCCGAACATAAAAAATTTGACGTAACCATCAGGTTTATCATATTTTGGATAATCGCTGGCTTTCGGCGTCATCGACATATATTTATACAAAAATTGATAATCTTCTTCCGTCAAGTCAAATCGTTGCGATGCAGGGACAGATTCAGGGAACAGAACCGTTTTGACTAAATCATGTAAGTTTTGGAGCGAAATATAATTTTTAGCAGTAAAATTGAATGGTTCATTGATGATATTTCCTTCATTATTCGCATAGCCTTTCCCTTTAATTTCATTTTCTAAACCTAAATCAACAGCTGTTTGGCTGTACACTTCCCCTTGATGATACAAGACCTTCTCCTTTTTATAAAAAGTGACAGGATTCGTATGTTTATTTGTTTCCGCATTATAGCCAGGTGCAGAGAGTCGATGAATCAAGCGTAAATCCGTAAACCCTTTTTCGTGCAACCGTTTATTTAATTCCGCTTGTCCAACAAATTCATAGAGTCTATTATAAGCATCATTATCACTGACTAAAAATATTTTTTTGATGTAATGAGCGATAGATGGCAGCAGATTTTTAGCACTTGCATCAATATTCGCTTCGGTTTGAGGTGCACTTCCTACGCCATTTCGCATCGAAGTAAATTTATCTAAACCTTTTATTTTCAATTGATTCAATTTCTCTAGAGCCACAAAAGCAGTAGGCATCTTCACCGTACTAGCAGGATAAAAATAATTAGTAGAATCTAACTGATAATAATGGGATTGAAAATGTGGGACATTGTCTTTATCACGGTCTATTTCTGTATAAATAATCTGCACCTCATAATGGTCAGGGCGGTCAAAAATATCCCCAAAAGCTGTTTTATTTTGGTTAATAATATCCAATAATGGATTTTGAGCCACCATAAAATCAGTCCCCAACAATAATACTAAACAAAAAAATATCTTTCTCATCATAATTTTTTTTAAAACAATGTCCTTAAACGTCTTTCCGCCCCTTAGCCCTTCCGCCTCTCAGCCCCTCCGCCTTTTCACCTGCCCCCCTTGTTAATCAGGTCAGCCTATAATACCTTTGCACCACTATTTTTTTTCAGACCGAATACCAATAATGAACGTCTATAGAGACCTAAATAATTTACCAAATTTCAGGAATGCCGTAATCACTATCGGTTCCTTTGATGGCGTGCACGGAGGTCACCAATTTATCTTGGAACGAGTAAAAGAATTGGCGCGGGAAGTAGACGGCGAAAGTGTCATTATTACGTTCCATCCACATCCCCGTTTAGTGGTCTATCCCAAAGATACTTCTTTGCGATTAATCAATACGATTGAAGAAAAAATTACGCTTTTAGAACGATATGGCATCGACAATGTCGTAATTGTTCCGTTCACTATCGCCTTTTCCCAGCAATCTGCTGACGAATATATCGAAAAGTTTTTATTAGAAAAATTTAATCCGCAGTGGATTGTAATTGGTTATGACCATCGCTTTGGATTAAATCGACAAGGGGATATTAATTACTTGAAGTACTACAGTCAAAAAGCCAATTTTCAAGTAGATGAAATTGAGCCACAGCAAATTGATAAAATAACGGTTAGTTCGACGAAAGTGAGGAAAGCCATTCAAGCGGGAGAAGTAAAAAGGGCTACTAAATTATTAGGCCATCATTTTATCCTGACGGGCAAGGTGGTAAAAGGGCAGCAAATAGGCAAAACCATTGGTTTTCCAACGGCGAATATCAAACCGCCCTCCATTCATAAATTACTACCCAAAGAAGGGATTTATGCGACGTTTGTGCATCATCAAGGCAAACGATATGAAGGCATGTTGTATATTGGTACGCGCCCTACCCTACCCGAGCATGATAACAAAACCATCGAGGTGAACATCTTTGATTTCAATAAAGATATTTATGGAGATGAATTGACTTTAGAATTAATCGAATTCATTCGAGATGATGCTAAATTTGATTCTTTAGAAGCATTGCAAGCAGCCTTGGCACAAGACCAAATTAGCACCTTGGCAATTCTAAAAAAGCAACCACCTCAAGCTATCAATAGAGCTACTTTTAATTATCCCGAAGTAGCTGTCGTCATTTTAAATTATAACGGAGAAAATTATCTAAAAGATTTTTTACCAACCGTTTTAGCTTCGGATTATAATAATCTACGAGTGGTCGTGGCAGACAATGGTTCGACTGACGGTTCCTTAGCTTTTTTAGCAGAAAATTATAAAGACCAAGTTGAAATCCTTGATTTAAAAGAAAACTACGGTTTTGCAGGTGGCTATAATCAAGCATTGCGTCAAGTCCATTCGCCGTATTACGTACTATTAAACTCAGATGTAGAAGTAACAGCAGATTGGATGTTACCTATCATCGAAATGATGGAGAAGGACCCAAAAATTGGCGCAGCCCAACCCAAAATATTAGCCCACCATGATAAAACGATTTTCGAATACGCAGGGGCAGCAGGTGGTTGGATGGACAATTGGGGATTACCCTTTTGTAGAGGGCGGATAATGACCAATTGTGAAACGGATAATGGACAATACGATGCTCCACAAGAAGTTTTTTGGGCAACAGGAGCAACCATGTTCATTCGAAGTAATTTATACCATGATTTAGGCGGTTTAGATGCAGGCTATTTTGCCCATATGGAAGAAATAGATTTGTGTTGGCGCATCAAAAGAGCTGGGTATAAAGTAATGGCTTATCCTCAATCCACTGTTTACCATGTAGGCGGAGGCACCTTAAATTATCAATCTCCCAGAAAAACCTACCTTAATCATAGAAATAGTTTAACAACCATTTTAAAAAATGAATCCAAGCGGAAATTACTTTGGCTAATTCCATTGCGCTTAGTCTTAGATGGTTTAGTTGGTGTCACTTATTTATTGAAAGGTCAATTCTCACATATTTGGCAAATTTTACGAGCGCATGGGTATATGTATGCCAATTTGGGAAAGACTTTCAGACAACGTAGGATTTTTAGTAAGTTGGTCAAAAAGGCTAGTATTGGTGCACCCAATCGTGTCGGGCATTTGAAGAAAAATATGTTGTTTGGTTATTATTTAGGGGGGAAGAAGACCTTTGATAAGTTGGTTAAAAGGTAATTAAAATAGATTTTCATTAAAAATTAGACAAAAAATTGTAACTTAGACTAATAATCTAAGCCAAAAGCTCTTAATGAACAAAATCACTAATCCCCAATTTAAATTATCCGAAGTACTAGCAATGCAATTCCATAAGACTGCTGAGTCTGGTGCTAATCGCCCACTTATAATAAAGGGAGTTGACTTAGAAACTAAAACAACCAATAATTACGTTATAAAATATAGAGGCGCAGAAAGAATGGATGAATCAGCATGTGGACGAGAATTACTAACCTCTTTTATTGCTACAGAATTAGGTATTAGTGTTCCTAAACCAGCAATTATCAATGTAAATGATAATTTTTTAAATACAATTCAGTCTCATCCAGATTTTAGTCAAATAATTAAAAGTAAAGGGCTAAATTTTGGTTGTGAGTATCTAAGTGGTAATATTCCTCCCCAACAAAATCAAAATTTCACAATAGCACAAAAAGAGCAAGCTGCAAGTATTTTTTTATTTGATATGCTAATGCAAAATGCTGACAGAAATAAGAATAAACCAAATATGTTTATTGCCAATGAAAATATTTTCATTATTGATCATGAATTACCTTATGGTTTTTTAGCTACTTTAGCTTTTCTTGCATCTCCAAATCCTTGGATTTTAAACAATATTGATATTGAAATGGGTAAAAAACATTTTTTTTATCCTTTATTGAATAAAATGCATAAAAATAGGTTAATCCCATGGAAAAAAATAAGACAACCTTTTTTAACAATAACCGATTCTTTTTGGAAAAAAGCACAAGAAATAGTTCCTAAAGAATGGATGACTAAATCAGATTTTGAACGTACACAGAAACACTTTACTGATATTCAATCGAATTTTGAAACCTTTAACGATGAAATATGGAACAAAGTATTAATGGCATAACATATCAATATCAAATATTGCGATACCGTCATGATATAGTTTCAGGCGAATTTGCTAATCTTGGCATTGTATTTTTTGACTCCAAAAATAATGTCCTAAAGGCAAAGTTTGTTAGCAAATATAAAAGGCTATCCCAATTTTTTGGAAATATATCAAGTACTTTTTTGATGCGTACGCTTCGTCAATTGGAAAAAGATTTTTCCTCTTTAGCTAAATCATTAAAAAAAGAATCATCCATAGACCACTTAAGAAATATTAATGATTTAACTACCTCTGTTATACCTAAAGATGACAATGCCTTATTATTTTCAAATACTTTCTCTGGCTGGCATTTTGAATTTGATTTAGCATTTAATGAAATTTACAATCAAGTAATTGAAAAATATCAAGATGTTATAGTGGAAAGACATAATGATGCTTATGCTTGGAAAGCAATTTATAAAAAACATTTTGATAAATACGGCATCACTTCTCAACTAAAGCCTAAAAGTATAAAAACTAATTTCACAACAATAGAATTCGACAAAACAGTAAAAAATAGTTCATTACATTGTTTTCAAAGTCTCTCTTTTGACTTAAAACATGAAGGAAGCATTGAAGAAAAAATTTATCGGTGGTATGGTAGAACTAGGGAATTAGCAACGGCTAAACAGCCTTTAAAAGTCTATTTACTAAGTATTTTACCTAAGAATGATAAATTAACACAAATGATAAAAGAAAAATTAAATTTCTCTGATGAGAGTAATGACATAGAAGTTAAGGTAATTGACGAATCAGAAGCTCATACCATTGCTGCAACAGTAAATACAATACTATTAGAACATCATTAAATTATACCAAGTAAATTTCACGATAAATTAAGAGACAGAATAGCTCCATAACATCAAGTGTTTGTAGACTTGTCCGTAATGGTAATAAAGCGCATCAATGAATTATTGGATGAAAAAAGATATCACAAACAGATTTAGAAATCACCCTCCTAAATTAGTAAGTGGCTCTCTGGCATACTTAATTCCATTTTAAAATCATTAGGAAAATTAGAAATAGTCTTAACAGCATCAATTATTGGAAAAGTAAGCAACTTTGACAAAAAAGAGTTCCAAGAAGTGTTAAATGCTTTAGAAGAAAACCTAGCAAAATTGAAAAAACAAAAAAATAGTAGCATAAAAAATAGTCTATTATTTTACACAGTCCTTACCTTCATATTTTGTAAAACCTCGCTTTCTCCGTACTTTTGCGCTTTCTTAAAAAGAAAACTAACTCCCTAACTTTTCTTTATATATAAAAACATTTAGCTCTGAATGATAAGTTCGTCCATTT
>CALLVC010000249.1 GCA_938010785.1 uncultured Saprospiraceae bacterium | reverse complement strand
TAAACCTTTGAAAAATTGATAGTCGATGTTTGAAGATTGCATCTTCAAACCAATATTTTAGCAGTTTCTAACTTTTATCAGTCGATTACATATTATAAAAACGACTTTTCGTTCGCCCTAATTTGGCGGTTACTTTTTACCCGTCAAATCATACTTGGTCAACCACTAGTAATAAATTAGATAAATAAATGACCTTAACAATCCTACTTAAGTTAAAGTGGAAAGGGTATTTTAGGGAAGGCTCTAAGGGTAATATATTGCGAAAGTAATAAAAAAATGTCTTACAATAAAAATTATAGAAGCTATTTAAGTAGTAAGATAAAAATAACTTCAGGCTCTTCTAAGTCAAAGAATTAAATGGCTTACGCTTTTTTGTCTCTGGACATAAGCCAGTTCGGTTTAAAGTGAAACCGCTTAGTTATCTTATTTCTTTGATAGAATCTGAAGTTATTTTTATCGCGAGAAAATCGTTTACACCTTAACTCCTTTCAAAATTTCATGAACATCTTGTTGGATTTTTCTAGAAAGATTATCCGCCACTACTTTTGAATTACTTTCTGAATAGACTCGAATAATTGGCTCTGTATTGGATTTACGTAAATGTATCCAATCTTTATCAATCTCTATTTTTAATCCATCAATTGTATTTAATTCATAATTCTTATACTTGTCTTGTAAACGACTTAATAGATAATCAATGTCTATCTCTGGAGTTAATTGAATTTTATTTTTAGAAATCGTGTATTGTGGATACTTCGATTTCATAAAAGAAACCGGTTTATCAAAGTCTGCTAAATGTGATAAAAATAAAGCTATTCCCACTAAAGCGTCTCTACCATAATGCGCGTCTGGATAGATAATTCCTCCGTTGCCTTCTCCTCCAATTACGGCCTCCACTTCTTTCATTTTGGTGACCACATTTACCTCCCCCACAGCGGATGCATGATAAACACCTCCATGTTTCTCTGTAACATCTCTTAATGCCCTTGTGGAGGATAAATTAGAAACCGTATCTCCCTTTGTATGGGTTAAGATGTAATCTGCTACGGCAACCAAAGTGTATTCCTCTCCAAACATTTCTCCATCCTCACATACAAAAGCTAATCTATCAACATCTGGGTCTACTGAAATGCCCAAATGTGCCCGACTCGCAGTTACTGCTTGCGATAAACTTCTTAAATTTTCTGGTAAAGGTTCTGGGTTATGGGCAAAGTCTCCTGTCATTTCTTCATTTAATAAAATGACTTCACATCCCATTTTTTCCAATAAGGGGGGGATTGAAATTGCTCCAGTCGAATTGATACAATCCACTACTACTTTGAATGCCTTCTTCTTCACATTTTCTGCTTTCACCAGTGGCAATGCTAATACCGATTCAATATGTTTTTCTAGGTAAGTATCGTCCTTTCGGTAAGTTCCTAATTTATCCACACTAGCATACTCAACTTCTCCCTTCTTGATAATTTTCAAGATAGTTTCACCGTCTTTGGCAGAAATAAATTCTCCTTTTTTATTTAGTAATTTTAAGGCATTCCATTCTTTTGGATTATGGCTGGCAGTCAAAATAATACCTGCATGTGCTTTTTCTAGGACGACCGCAACTTCTACGGTTGGAGTCGTAGAAAAACCTAAATCAACTACGTTGATGCCCATCATTTGAAGCGTGCTACACACCAATTTACTTACTAATGCTCCTGATATTCTCGCATCTCTGCCGATTACAATGGTAGGTACTTTGTACTTTTTTAAGAGCATCGTCCCAAAGCCTGCTGTGGATTCTACAATATCTTGAGGAGTTAAATTTCCACCTGCTGTGCCTCCAATAGTTCCTCTAATGCCTGAAATTGATTTAATTAGTGCCAAATGTGTTTCTCGTTTAAGGAGTTATTAATGTGAATCTAAATATTTTAGACTCGCTATCCTATAGACATAAATGAGCGCAACAGTATCAAATGCTACCATTCCGCTCATCTTTTTCGGATGCTTTACTTCTTACGGTGTTTTTTGCAAATAGGTTGTTTAAAACTACTATTTTGTATACAACAAATTAACAATTTATTATTTACATGACCAATAGTTGTAACACTATTTTTGCAACTAATCCCCGTATTCAAGTTAATTATCCCCTAAACTTATTTTTTCAACGACTTACTCTTCTATAATTGCATCATCTATTAAAGGGTCCCCATCACCATCCAAATCATCAAATCCATGAATATCTCCTTCAAAAACCTCTTTTTCTATTGGCTTAGTTGGTTCCTTTTGTTCTACGATTCTTATAGCACCTTCTCCTTCGTTTTTATAATCGCCTTCAGCAAATCGTTCCGCTTTAGCGAAAAAATCATCTGTTCCTTCTAGCGTACTTTTTTCTAAATCATCATATCCTACTTTATCTGATAGTTCCCCTCCTGAATTTTTAACCTTATCTTCTATATCATTGGCCAATCCTTTGGCTTTTTCTAAAATGGAATCCAATGAGTCTTCTGGATTATTAATCGCTGCTTTGGCTTTATCTGCTATACTTCCTCCCTTATCCAAAATGGTTCCTCCTATATTTTCAGAAAAATCTTTGGCCTTACCAGTTAAACCTTCCGTCTTGTCTAAAATGGTTCCTCCTATCGCTGTAGAGGCCGTCTTGAATTTATCGGCTAAGTCACCTCCTTTATCCAAAATTTTTCCACCTACATTCTCGGCTAAACCTTCTGCTTTTTTCAAAGTATTACTCTCCAAAATGGTCTTTCCTACTCCTTCTGCGGTATCTTTAGCTTTGTTGACTATGCCTTCTCCTGCATTTAGGATTTTGCCGCCCACATTCTCCGCTAAATCTCCTGCGCCTTTTACAACATCACTATCTAAGACTTTTTTACCTACCCCTTCTGTGAAATCAGCCGCTTTGTTTAAGGCCTCGCTTTCCTTCAATTGCTCACTTACATTGCCAACAACATCTTTAGCTTTATCTCCAATATTTCCTGCAACATTCTTGGCCTTATCTGCCAATCCTCCTGCAACATCCATTACATTGTCACCAACGCCACCCTTTGTTTTTTCAAACAAATTGCTCCCTTTTTCAAATATATCTTTACCTGCATCCTTAGTCGCATCGGCTGCTTTTTCGGCTGCTGATTTGGCTACGGACTCCGTCGTAAAAAATAAACGCTTTAAAGAACTTAAAAATCCCATCTATTATTAGTTATGAATTATGAGTGATGAGTTATGAGTGCTGCGTTATTCATAACTCATCACTCATAACTCATAATTAAGATTAAGATTAAGCCATTTTATCTAAATCATCTTTGGCTTCACTTGCTTTATCTGCAATATCATTGCCAACATCTTTGGCTTTGTCTACTATATCCCCTGCGGCACCTTTTACCGCGTCCCCAGCATTGGCTGCCATATCCTTGGCTTTGTCCATCAATCCATCTGCGTTAAGCTTATCAGCCAAATCGCCCGTCGCACCTTTTACGGTATCGCCTACGTTAGCTGCCATATCTTTCGCTTTATCCATCAATCCTTCTGCGTTAAGTTTATCTCCTAAGTTAGCCGCCATTCCTTTAGCTCCTGCTGCCATGGCTGCTGCTTTTCCTGTCAAATCACCTGTCGCACCTTTTACAGTGTCCCCTACATTGGCTGCCATATCTTTCGCTTTATCCATCAATCCATCTGCATTCACTTTATCTGCTAAATCGCCCGTCGCATCTTTAACTGCATCCCCCACATTCGCTGCCATGTCTTTGGCTTTATCCATCAATTCACCAGATTTAATACTGTCTCCTAAATCTGCTGCCATATCTTTCGCGCCTGCTGCCATAGATGCTGCTTTTTCGGTCAAATCACCTGTCGCATCTTTTGCGGTCTCCATTACATCACCCGCTACATCTTTTGCCTTATTCACCATATCCCCTGCTTTGTCCAACAAATCACTATCTTTTACTTGCTCTACTGCATCTTCTGCTAAATCTTTTGCTTTTTCTAGTGCATCTCCTGCCTTATCCATTAAACCTCCTCCCAAATCTTTTCCTGCATCAGCGGCTTTTTCTGCTGCTGATTTGGCGATTGATGTAGCACCAAATAATAATCGTTTCATGTCACTTAAAAAACCCATAATTGTTTTAGTTTGTTTTTTATCAAAAAAGTAAGAATAAAGTTATAGTATTTTCTCCATTCTTTATACGTTTCAATCTTAGAAACGTCACCAGCATGAAGATACTAAGTCTGTCAATATAACAAAAGAAATTTCGACAAAAAACAACTTTTACTCCTCCAAATGCCTGTATATCAGTATTTTGAAGCACTTTTATGATAAATAATTATATAAAATCCTTCTTATATTTAAAAAAACGTATTCAGCGTAAATTCGCTCATTTTTTATTAATCTTAAGCATTTCTCTTTTTTTTGCTCAAAATATTACATATCGTTTTCGAATACCCTATTTTTGTCCCTCCGAACCAAATTACCATTCATTTGTTTATCGAAAAGATAACTTAAACTTAAAGAAATAGAATTATGGCAGAAGTCATTCGTATGCCTCGAATGAGTGATACTATGGAAGAAGGTGTCATCGTAGGCTGGCTAAAAGAAGAAGGTGAAGAAATCGAATCTGGAGAAACACTTGCAGAAGTGGAAACGGATAAAGCTACTATGGAATTAGATAGCTATAGCGATGGTGTTTTACTTCACATAGCAGTGAAAGAAGGTCCTGTTCCTATCAATGGCGTGATTGCTGTTATTGGAGAAGCTGGGGAAGATTGGAAAGCAGCTATTGCAGCTGCCAGTAGTGGAGATAGTGGAAGCTCAGATGCTCCTGCGGAGGCTGTAGCAGAACCAGTTGCAGCTGAGGAAACCACCACTCACGAAGTAGCAACCGCTGCTCCTAGTGGAGAGCGTATCAAAGCATCTCCTTTGGCCAAGAGTATGGCAAAAGAAGCAGGCATCAACCTATCTGGTGTTACTGGCAGTGGAGATAATGGCAGAATTGTCAAAAAAGATATTGAGGCATTAATGGGTGGTGGCGCAAAAACAACGCCCGCACCGAAAACAGCACCTGCGGCTGCACCAACACCTGCATCAACACCTGCAACTCCCGCAAAGGCTCCTACATCTACTGTAGAAGCATTTACTTTTAGTAATAGCGAAGCTAATTATGAGGATATTTCTATTAGTCAAATGCGTAAAGCAATTGCAAGAAATGTTGTGGGCAATAAATTCTCCGCACCTCATTTCTATTTGACTACTGAGATTGATATGGAAAATGCTATCGCTGCTCGTGTAAGAATGAATGAGATTGCTCCTACCAAAATATCTTTTAATGACTTGGCCGTCAAAGCAGCTGCCGTTGCTTTAAGACAACACCCTGCGATTAATGCAGCTTGGTTGGAAGATAATAAAATCCGTTTCAACAAGGATGTTAATATTGGTGTAGCAGTGGATACAGGAGATGGATTATTGATTCCTGTAGTAAAGTATGCAGACATGAAATCCTTATCTCAAATTAATGTAGAAGTAAGGGCTTATGCTGGTCAAGCAAAAGAGAAAAAATTACAACCTAAGGACCAACAAGGTAGTACTTTTACTATTTCCAACTTAGGAATGTTTGGCATACACGAGTTTACGGCAATTATCAACCGTCCTAATGCTTGTATTTTAGCTGTTAGTGCTATCGTTGAAAAACCTGTTGTGAAAAATGGTGAATTAGCGGTCGGAAAAAGAATGAAAGTAACGCTTTCTTGTGACCATAGAGTCGTTGACGGTGTAGCTGGAGCTAAATTCTTAAAGACCTATAAAGAGATTTTAGAAGACCCAATTAGAATGTTGGTGTAATAGAGGTTGAGTAGTGTAGACAAATTCTTTTGGAATTTTTATAAAATATAACTTTTTTAAGCCATCAGTTGTTTTAATAATAACTGATGGCTTTTTTTTGTAAGTAGGGCAAAATTATATTATAATGAGTAAAAAAACTTT
>CALLVC010000248.1 GCA_938010785.1 uncultured Saprospiraceae bacterium | reverse complement strand
GATTGCAGGTTTCTCATCTTAATATCAGAAAAAGTCTCTTTTGGGAATATTTTTTTAAAGGTATGCTCTTTTGTTAATGCCTGATGGTCAAAAATTGGATGAAATTTTCGGAGATATACAAACAATTTAACAACATCCTCACTTTTTGTAAAATAAGGACTTTTAAGAAAAAGATTAAACCGTTTTATCTCTTTTACTGTCAATAATTTTAATTACTGGACTAATTTAGTCTCTTTCATAATTCACAAAAAGCATTTAGGTCTTAAAAAATAGAAAATTCAAAAAACGCCGACATTCCAAAATACATAAACAATTGATTATAAGTAAATTATTAACCTTTTTTTCTTAAAAAAAACATTTTTATTGATTACAATTTAAAAATAATGTCTTTGAAAAAGAGCTGTATTAAATAGAGATTTGTAAACGTAAACTAAGACCAATAAATAGCAACTAAACCACTTGTTTCTCTCTCTAATTAGATTCTGACAATTGATTTTAAAATTGAAACTAGAATAGTCTCTATTGATGAGCGATTGCTATAGTTATCATCAAGAAACTACTGTTTTGTTTCAACAAATTGAGCAACATGATAAATTATACAGCACTTATGTCAGATGAGTTTTTTTTAGCGGAGTTAGATCGTGTATTAGAAAATATTGGACTAGAAAAAGAGTTTACTATTACAGAATTATGCAAATCACTTGTTACTAGTAGAACCAGTTTGCATCGAAAAATCACTCGCTTAACCAATAAATCTATTTCTATATATATTAGAGAATATCGATTACAAAAAGCTTATGAAAAATTACAGCATAAATCAAAGACGATAAGTGAAGTTGCCTATGAAGTAGGCTTTTCAGATTTAGCTTATTTTTCAAAATGTTTTAAGGCTTATTATGGAATGACGCCTTCGAAAGTATTAGAAAAATAGGTTTAGCAACCATAAAAAAAAGAAAATAATTACTCTTCACAAAATTGGAACACTAGTACAAGCCAGTTATTAAAAAAAATTATATCATTACCTAACTTAAGTATAAATCCGCTATATAAGCTAGGAAATAAATTAGAAATTCATCTATTTCCTTATCTAGAACCCTCATCTATTTAGTCACCTACCTACGGATTGATTCTCAAAACATCTTTTTATAAAACTTACTGTCAAGTTTTATAAAGGTCTTTTTATTGCCCAACATTTCATTTTTCAAAAAGTCAATGCGAACTTATGATTAGCTTAAAATTTCGTAGTAATTTCTACCTGCTGGTACCTTTTTTATTCTTTGTCACTATCTTTCAAGTAAAGGCAGAGGACAATAATTTAACCTGTGCGCTTATTTTTAATTGTCCGAATGACACTTTAGTAGTCCATAGTATACACCCAGATTCTACAGGTAAACCTACTATTTCCAATCCAAGTTTATTAGATACCATGTATTATGAGGACAATGAGGTACCACCACTATGTTCCAATTTTGCAATAGACCGAACTTGGTTCTTAGTGGATATAAATGGCGATATATGTACCTGTGTGCAACGATTGGATATGGTTAAAGATTTAACCAAAATTATACTGCCTAAAGACACAACTTTACAAAGCTGTTTGAGTCCCACAGAACTAGGAAGTATTGATAGTCTCGGCACTCCTAGTATTTATGACATTCCACTTGCAGATGATACCTATCGACATGGTTTACTTATACAATGGGAAGATGAAATTGTCTCCGCTCAACAAATTAAAAGGACCTTTTGGTTTGTCGATTGGTGTAATCCAGTTGCAGGTCTTCAATTATTAGGTAGTCAATATATCAATCTATTGTACCCAAGTTTTGACTTACTAGAATTGGATATAAAAGACCCAACCCAAACCAGTACTTTGTACCAAATATGCAATGAAGATGCCGTGCATTTTTGTTTATCCTATGGAGGCACTATTCCTCCTTATAATGGAGTAGAGAATATTACATGGGAATATAATGATGACAATACAGGCTGGCAAGATGAACTTGACACTGCTTTTGATAAATTTTGTTTTGTTGCTCAACCAGGGAAGGTGTCTATAAATTGCGCCAATAGTCAAACTGGATTTACAGAAAGAATTTATCGAGCAAAAATAAGTGTACTTGACCCAGTAACTTTAGACAACTGTAACTATACTTCTGACGAAGATACCTTATTGATATGCTGCCCTATTGACCCGGCATCTTCCATATCTATTCTAACCAATACACAGATGTGCGAAGGAGATACTCAAACGGTACAAATCACCTTAAACAGTAATGCCTATGTGGAAACAATAGCTTCTGGCTCTTATGTCAGTATCGATTGGACCGTCAATGGAAATCCAGCACCAGGATTAGCAAACACTTCCGCTTTTAATCATTTTGTGACAGCAGACATCACCGATTATTGCTTTGAAGCAACAATTACCAACTGCGGAGGCAAACAATTGGTCGTTACCGAATGTATCCAAATAGACCCGAAACCAGTTTGCGGTACCTTAATAGGCTTACCAACACCAGCCACTTTAACTCAAATAAGTAGTAATCCAAAAATTTATACCATTTGCCCATATGAGGATGCTTCTCTTGGCATTGACCAACCCTTTTTAAACTGTATACCACAATGGCAATATTCCTTTGATTTAAACACATGGAATGATTTGGGCTATTCAAACTCTGTTCAAAATACCAATGTTTTACCATCCTATTTATGGCCCTCCAATGCAGATGCGATTTATTATAAAATCTCCTGTCAACCATTATCTGCACTTTCTGCTTGTGAACCATGTAATAGCGATACTTTAAAAATAGAGTTAATGTCAGCCCCTGACACCGTAATGATAGCAGGAAACAGTCCCGTATGCTCCGGTAGTTCAACTCCTTTAAGCGTAGTCAATCCACAAGTTGGTACCATTCCTCCGATAACCTATACCTGGCTTTACAACGGAGCAGTGGTAGGAACAGGAACCAGTTATACAGCAAGTCAAGATGGTTGTTATTGGGTAGAAGCATCAGACGGTTGTCAAGTTTCGCCTTCAAGTCAATTTTGCTTAAACGTCTGTGAGGTTGAACCGATTATTAGTTGTCCACTAATGCCAAATGAATGTGCCTATCTAGGACAAAATATTATACTAAGTGGTTGTGACTCCAAATCTTCCTGTGGCAACGCAGGACTAACCTACCAATGGACCTATGATAGTGGAACCCTGATTAGCACTAGCGGCTGTACGATTGAACATCTGCCTGCTACATCAGGGACTACTTATACGCTAACGGTGACGGATGCGAATGGTTGTTCTGCTTCGACGACCCGATTTGTGAGGCCCTGTGCCAATTAAAATATAAACGACCAATAATCTTTGACAACAACTCTTGACTATAAAAATAGCCGCAATGAAAAATATATTTAATAAAACAGTCTTCTATATTCTTTTGGGAAATTTGCCCATTTTCTTTTTATTATTTAATAGCTATACTAGCTCCAAAGTAGAGGACCCAATTCCCAATAAAATGGAGCAAGTAACAGGTTTGGATTATTATTGGGTAGGTGGGACAGGTATGTGGTCGGATTATGGGGCTCATTGGGCAACTACTTCTGGTGGTTCGACATTTCATGACCAAGTACCTACATCGATGGATAACGTTTATTTTGATGAGCATTCGTTTAGTGCTGCCAACCAAACAGTAACCATCGATGAAACGATTGTATACTGTGGAAATCTAAATTGGACTGGTGTATTGAATAATCCACAGTTGATAGGTTCCTCCAGTAATATGCTTTTTATCCATGGTTCTTTGACGCTTATACCAAATATGGCTTTTCTTTTTAATGGAGCCTTACATTTTAAAGCGACTACAATTGGGCATACCATTGAAACCAACGGACAGGTTATCAATGGAGTAGTCTATTTTGAAGGGGTTGGAGGTGAATGGAAGTTATTAGATAAATTTGAGACAGCAGGAAATGTAGTTCATACAGACGGAACACTTATTACAGATGG
>CALLVC010000247.1 GCA_938010785.1 uncultured Saprospiraceae bacterium | reverse complement strand
TGCAGATGGATTTGCAGAGCCACTATTTAATGTAAAAACAGATATTTTAGGCGTAGAGCGGGATGCAAGTGCGCCAGATGCGGGATGTTTTGAACGAATAGAATAAAGGATGAATGAGCGACCCCGCAGGGTGAAAGTCCTAAGGACTTTCAAGCGAGAGAACCACGAAGTGGGTGGGATGGCAAACGATGAATGATGAACGATGAACGATGAATGATGAACGATGAATGATGAACGATGAATGATGAACGATGAACGATGAATTCGGAGTTGTCGGATTTTAATCGTTTATTAGCACAAGAGTAAATGTTCAATAAATAGTTGGTAGCGCTACCGGTGGGCATTAACTACTAACCAAAAAGATGACCGTTGTATAGAAGATGTTTCTAATTTTAGAGGAGCCATATCTCTATTCTCTCAGTGAAACGGTCTCTACTCTATAATCTAATAGAAATGAAAATAGACTACAGAATAAGTATACTAGGTTGTGGTTGGTTGGGCCTTCCATTGGCAAAAAGGCTTATAGAATTGGGGCACATTGTCAAAGGGTCAACGACTAGTGCGAAAAAAATAGCGATACTCCACAAAAATAAAATTGACCCTTTTTTGATTGAAGTTCAAAAGAAAATAAAAGGGACCAATCTTCAACATTTTTTCAATAGTGGAATTTTAATCGTCAATATCCCGCCTGGGCGAAAGCGAAGAGATGTAGCCCGTGCTCATCCACGTCAGGTAGCTGCCATTATTGAAAAAGCCTTATTACATGGGACTAAAAGAGTCCTATTCGTTAGCTCGACGAGTGTCTATGGTAATGTCAATAGAGTAGTGACTGAATCGGACGACCCCCGACCAGAAACCCCATCAGGAGTAGCCTTAGTTGCAGCAGAAGAAATGTTGATGCGGCAAGAAGATTTGGAAACGACGATTGTTCGTTTTGGTGGATTGGTAGGTGAAGACCGACAAGCAGGACGTTTTTTAGCGGGCAAAACCGATGTGAAAAATGGCGATGCGCCTGTGAATATGATACATCGAGCCGATTGCATTGAGGTAATTGCTCAAATAATAGCCCAAGATAGGTGGGGAGAGATTTTTAACGTTTGTGCAGATGAACACCCAACCAGAAAAGCGTTTTATACCGCACAAGCTCAAAAACAGGGATTTGAAGCGCCCATTTTTTCGGAAACAGAAGCCTTAGTTTCCTACAAGGAAGTATCGAATTATAAAGTGAAGCAAGTGTTGAATTATGAATTTTTAAAATCTGACCCAATGGAATTTTAATTCCGTAGAGGCCGTCAGACCTTGTGGTTGCTTTCGACAAGAGATTACTCACACAAAGGGATCCTTTGAGAACTCCTTAACATTTCTCCAAAATAGTTTTAAGATTTTCCAAAAGTTACGCATCTTACTTTGATTCGGCTCAAATTTTACTAATTTGTGGGCTTATTTTAATTCGTATTCGCCTATTCCTATGCCCGATATTGACGAAAAGGAAATATTAAAACTGCTGAAAGCAGATAACCCCGGAACTGTAAAGCAATTGTTTTACCAGTTCTATCCTTTTTTGTGCAATACTGTTTTTCGAATTTTGAAAGATAAGGCATTAGCAGAAGATTTAGCCCAAGATACTTTTTTTAAGTTTTGGGAAAAGCGAGAAAGCATTAATATTCAGACCTCTCTAAAAGCGTATCTTCGACGCATGGCGGTGAATGAAGCCTTATATTACCTTAGAAAAAATAAGAAATTCCAGAAAGATGAAGGGGTAGAACCGAGTGATTTGGGAGTCGCAACGGACACCGTAGAAGAACAACTATTACAACAAGAGTTAGAAGATAAAATTAACGCAGCGATTAAGACCCTACCACCTCGTTGCCAAGAAGTTTTTCGGTTGAGTCGTTTTGAAGATTTGAGTTATAAAGAAATTGCGGCTAAGTTGGAAATTTCTATTAAAACGGTGGAGAATCAAATGGGGAAAGCCCTAAAAATATTGCGTGTTGCTTTGAAAGAGTATATGCACTTTTTTTTGTTTTAGACATAAAATTTACTCCCCCCAAAAACTACTTCTAAGCACGTAGCATGAAGAAGTATACTTCTGAACCCGAAGGGACGGGCTGCCAAGTGCGTGATTTAGTAAGAACTGATTCTAAAGTATCAAAGTAGAACTAAAAGCCATATATTATTTTATTTTACAACCCATTAAAACTTTTTTATGAATTGGTATCTTTTAGCATTTCAGAAGTATGCTGACTTTAAAACACGTTCCAGAAGGAGCGAATTCTGGTATTTTGGATTATTTAATTTCCTTGCCATTATGGTTATAGGCATGATTAGTGGCATGCTGTCAACAGTCATAGGGGATGCAAGTATAGGTTTGATAGGAGTTTATTATTTGGCGATTATCATTCCTTCCTTAGCTGTTGCGGTTAGAAGATTACATGATACAGGCAGAAGTGGTTGGTGGTATCTTATTAGCTTAATTCCATTGATTGGTTCGATTGTTCTTATTGTTTTCTTTTGCGAAGATAGTAAGCCTGGACCTAACCAATGGGGCCCAAATCCAAAAGAAGTTGGCACAAATGTTAGTAGTGACCCTACAATTTTAGATGATGGTTTAGTTTAAACTATTAGCGTTTAGCCTTTGTTTCAAAAAAAATTGAGCTTCCAGAATTTCATTCAAGTTCTGGAAGTTCTTTTCAAACGATTTATTTGTTTGCCTTTTGCTTGATGTAAGCTCGTAAATCTTCTAACTGCTGCACACTCATTCTTTCCTCAGTATACTGCGGCATATAAGCTTTTTTACCAGCAGTCGGTGAAGTACCCCAACGACTAACTTGATAAGTAGAGTAGCGGCTATACTTGCCAAAGTGTTTATTTAAATGGTCAAAAGAAAGTTTGGTGTCATCTAATTTGTAAAAGGAATAGCGCTCATCTTCGTGACAATGTTTACAACTTAAATCGTAGATTAATTTCCCATTAGCTGGATTGCCTGTAATATTAGCTGCACCCATTTTTCTATCTTCAGGAGGGGCGATAAAAGTAGCAGGTGACCCTTGCAAATATTTGCCAGTCAATAAATCTACTGCCTTTTCTTGATTTGCGCCGTTGTCAACAGCCGCAGTCAAAGTTTCATATTCTGAATTTGAAATGGCTAAATCATCCATTGTCAATTCTAGGGTCCACAAATAAGCGAGAATAGATTCCGTTTCCCAATGCTTTAATCTTCTACCTTGGGCGCATTCGACGGCACATAATTGGATAGCTTCTCTAATATTATTTCTAGCACTATTTACCAGTTCGCCATATTTTTTGTAGTAATCACCATTATAAAAACTCGTTCTATTTACTGCGCCATACATCGTCGTTCCTTGTAAAAAAGGAATATTTTTATCAGCAGCATATTCCAATCTAGCTTGCGGGTCCGAAATACTCAAATTAGGGTCTTCCTTAACAGTATTATGGCAAGAAGTACAAACAAAATGCTTACTTTGTTTTTTAGATTTTTTACCATTAGCACTTTTAGAAAAGCCTTCAAAAAATAATTGTTTCCCATTCTCTACAGATACGCCCTTTAATCCAGAATTGACTTGATGAGTAATAGATTTATCACCAAGTTTTTTCAATACTTCTGCGACAGGTGTATGCTTATCAACACTAGGTTTTGTATCCTCTACAATTAAAAAAGGAAGCAGAAATATCGAAAATAATATAAGTGAATACTTCATGAAAGTAATATTAAATGAGTTAGTTTGCAGTTTGCAGTTGGCAAAAAATCCACCTAGAACAAGTTAAAAAAGTACGACCTAGAATAAGTCCTAGAACACGACCCAGAACAAGTCCCTACAAAAACCTGTCATCCTGTTAAAGATTGAAAACTCTAGAAATCGTAAATCCTAGTCGTATATCACCATTCCCCCAAGTCGCTTGATTATTAGGAATGTAGTCTGTTTCGGAAATCCCTCTGGCATTCGTGAAATTAACTTGAAAAACGTGTCCACCTGTATCAATTTCTAATCCGAGGCCAATAGCAGGTTTAGCATCTGTATTGCCAATAGGAAAAGTGCCATCAGCAATAATTCCCATTACTTTAGTCAATTGATATCGAATAGCACCGCCAAGGCTAACGGTTCTATTTTGTTCATCAAAAGCCACTACATTTCGATGGATAATAGAAGGAATGACTTGTAGTGAAAGCTTGTCAGAAAATTTCCGAGCTAATAGAATTTGACCACCAAAAATAAATCGATGAGAGAACATGCTGAAATTATTCAACACAAATTCGCTACTT
>CALLVC010000246.1 GCA_938010785.1 uncultured Saprospiraceae bacterium | reverse complement strand
TGGGCATACCATTGAAACCAACGGACAGGTTATCAATGGAGTAGTCTATTTTGAAGGGGTTGGAGGTGAATGGAAGTTATTAGATAAATTTGAGACAGCAGGAAATGTAGTTCATACAGACGGAACACTTATTACAGATGGCCAAGAATTAGCAATAGGTTGTTTGTTAAATGGAAGTAGTTATACTTATGGTACACCTCGCTTAGAGTTGGGAACTTCTATCCTTAGGTTTAAATATTGTTATTTACCTTTTGGTAATAAAAGACAAGAATTTTATAGGTACGCTGATGGTGATTTATTGGCTTCCCAATCTCATATTATTTTTGAAGGACCAGACAGATTGGTTGATAACAATGGAAATAGCCATGATTATGGGAAAGTTACCTTTCAAGATATTGGGTCTTTATTGACAACCAATGATAGTTTTGAAGAAGTAATCTTCAAAAATGAGGGACATATCAATCATGATTACTGGTATCCTAGTTGTAATAATAATAGTACGGATGAAAGCAATTTTGGAACAGTTATATTCGAAGACAATGGCTGGATTTTTGGTAATAATACTTTTGGTTCTCTCAATTTCACAAGTGGAAAATCTTATGTATTACAACAAGAAGGGATTCAAACAATTTCACCTATCGGAGATTTTACGGCTGTTGGAACTGGTAGTTTTCCAATCGAAATAAAATCCTGTGAAATAGGAACACAAGCCATCATACATAAAGATGGCGCCCCAATCTGTCTAGATTATTTATATCTCATAGACATTAAAGCAACGGGCACAGGATTTTCGTATGTAGGTGACAATTCTGATGATGTTTTTAATAATGATGGTTGGATTTTTCAGGCTTGTCCACCTTGTGCAAGTACACCTATAACCGCTCCAACATTACACAGTTCTTCAGTTACAACACTCAATAGCGGTCAATTAGCTACCCTCGTTTTAGACAATTTACCAGCCAATCACGAAGCGGTATGGTTTGATGCAACCCAGATAACAGAAGTCTATGCCAGCACCACTAATTCTTTTCATCCGACTATCAACGAGCCGATTCAATTTTATGGAGCAACGAGAGACATAGTAACAGGGTGCTTATCTGAATTGTTATTAGTAGAGCTTACAACATTAGATAACTGTATCACCGGTATTATCCAAAAAAATTGTGGAGAATTAGTTGAAGGAGTAACAGTAGTATTATCTGGAGACATTAATGATGCTACTCTAACAGATGCAAATGGGGTATATAAATTTAATAATATTCCATCGGGAAGTAATGTAACTATAACCCCTTTCAAAGATAATGGTTGTGAAGGGGATTCCTGCATTAACCTATTAGATAAAATATTGATAGAACAACATATACTAGGCATAAATATTTTATCGACACCTTATCAATATATTGCCGCAGATATAAATAAAACTGGCACTTTGACCGCCTTTGATATGGTTCAATTAAATCAATTTATTGGAGGTATCACCACTTCCTATCCGAGTAATGATTGTTTCCGATTTGTAGATTCGGATTATAATTTCACTTCAAATAATCCAGCAGCAGAGAATTTTCCAGAAACTATTACTGTAAACGTTCTTTCGGGAACAGTTCAAGCAGATTTTGTAGGGGTACAAATTGGAAATGTGAATGATTGCTGTGACTCCTTATCAACTCCATTTTTGGAACTATCATTAGATTCACTAATTGAAAATTGCGATATAGATATAGCTAATGGAGTTACTTGGAGTGTACCAGTAAAAGTCAAAAACTTTAATAATATTACTGGTTTACAATTTAGTTTAAATTGGGATGCGTCCAATTTACAATATGCAGGAATTAGTAATTATAATTTATCTAACCTCTCCATTGGAAATTTTGGCACTACCGCTACCAATAATGGCGAACTAACTTTGGTTTGGTCAGACCCAGCTCTATCAGGCGTAACCATCCCTGATGGAACAACCATTTTCAATTTAGAATTAGATATTCTAAATCCGAATAATACCACCGTTTTTTTCGACAATAGTCCAACTACAGAATTAGTAGTAAATCAAGGATTGGAAACATCTAAACCTATCACCCAAAATGGATATTTAGCATTTGACCAAACCAATTGTCCTCCTATATGTGTAGATTTAAGTTTCAATGATACCACCGTATGCCAAGGTGAACAAATTTGTATGGATGTTACGGTAGACAATTTCATAGATATTGCCAGCATACAATATTCTGTAGAATGGAATCCAAATATCTTACAATTTCAAAGTATTCAAAATTTAAATTTACCTGGTTTAAATCCAGCTAATTTCAATATGGTGAATACAAGTTCAGGCATGTTATCTATGGCTTGGTTTGATAACACAGCTCAAGGAATAACTATCCCAAATGGCACTTCTATTTACCAAATTTGCTTTAATACACTACAGAATGGTACTTCAACTATTAACTTCACAAACACCCCTACTGTTATAGAAGTAGTCAGTCCTACACAGGTTGAATGTTATAATACGCAATCAGGTACTGTAAATATCGAAAGTAGTCCACCACCGAATCTTGTATGCAATGATAACCTTAGCATCAATATTGCCTATGCAGGAGAACAAATAATATTAACCCCAGAATTGGTCTTAGAGGATTTAACTCAAGCTCACTGTGGTGTAGATACGATAATCATTTCACCCGACACTTTAGATTGCAATAATTTAGGCACAAACGATATAGAAGTGACGATGACGGATATCAATGGAGCTATTGCGACTTGTGCTATTCAGGTTGAAATAACAGATACCTTTTCTATTTGCCCACCACCAACAATAGACACTTGTTGCAATGAGATAAATAGTCTAATAGCTAACGGAGCATTTAATGGATACGCAGAAGGAAATATTGCTGGAGGTTCCATCCCCTGGATACCAGTTCACAATTCTCCAAGAATTACGAATACAGATGGATGCGATAGTCTGGGTAGTTTACAAATGTGGGGAAATGAAGTAGTCGGAGAATCCGTAGAACAAGTCGGCTTGAACATCCAAGCAGGCAATACCTATAGCCTTAATTTCTGTGCAAAATATGTCAATAGTCATGCCCTAGCACCACTTTGGGCAAAAGTAGAAATACGTGCTGCGGATGGACCACTCCCCTATTCAGGATGTGTAGGCAATTGTGAAGTCGTCTATGAAACACCTCAGATGAGTATCACAGAGTGGGAACAATATTGTGTAGATTGGACCCCTCAGTTTGATTATGACCGAATCATGATAAGGGTTATCAATGACCAAACTTTAGACGATGGAAATTATGTGTCTAGAGCAAGAGTAGATGATGTGTGCTTAGAATTAAAAGAAATGGCTCCGCCAGTCTGTGTTGCTTGTCCTTTGGATACGACGATAATACTTGGAATAGGCGAAACAGCGGCAATTGTAAATTATTTACCACCAGTTATAGATAGTAGCTGTACTGGCTATTTCGTAGATTGTTATCCACCTGCAGGAAGTGAATTTCTATGTGGCACAACTCCCGTATCTTGTTACATTTATGATTCTTTAACCTTGGATTGGGATACTTGTATTTTTAATGTCATTGTAGATTGTTCAAATATTTGTCAAGTTGATTTCGCTTGGGACTTAGATGTAAGTTGTCTTAAAGTCAATTTCGATACAACGAATATTATTGGAGGAAGTCCATCCAGTTTCTTATGGACCTTTCCCGATAATTCAACCTCCAACTTACCTAATCCAATGTGGACTGCTCCTGATACAGGTGTCTATGAAGTCTGTTTGGAAATGGTGGATGTCAATGGTTGCATAAATACTTTGTGTCAAGAAGTAGGTATTTATGATGAGATATGGCCGGAGATAGTTTGTCCAAATGATACAGTTATCATAATTCCTGCATGCGACAGAGGCGTAAATCTTAATTTCCCCATACCTTTTGCAGCTGATAATTGTGGGGTAGATAGTGTTTGGTGTGAATATCCTATAGACAATTTCTATCCTTGTGGTACAACCCTTGTTCCGTATTATGTCAGAGATATTTATGGTCAAACGTCTAGTTGCAATTTTAGGGTAACCGTTATTTGTGAAAGTTCCAATGTCTTCAAGCAAGAAATTATGTGTGGCGATTCTGCTGCTGGTTATGATTTTTGTATATGGGTTGCCAATCCAAATGGCGCAAATAGTAATGATTGCTCCATCAGCATTACAAGTCCATTAAGTGAGCTAACAATTGACCAAAAGTCTGTTGTCTGGACAAATGATACAGCTAAAATAACTGGAAGCCTAGGAAGTACTCGTCCCATTCCATCTCAATTACATTTGAAGGTCAACTTAGACTGTATTTGCGCTGATAACCAACCTTTAAATACACTAATGAATGTGCATCTAAACACGCCTTGTTGTGATTCTATCTACCTAGAAGGGCAAGAAGTCTGTGGGCAAGATACTGCGCTGTATCTGGGCATAAATGGAAGTATTGATTTCAGTAATATTGCCCAGACTATTTGGTATGTTAATCAAGGGTCTTGTCCCAACACCCCAACGGGAGGAACACCTTATCAAACCTCAATAGGGTATGCAGATTTATTATTATTACCAAATTATTATACCGCTAATCTGTGTGTCTATGCCGAAGTAATCATGGCAAATGGTCCATGTACTAAGCTAACCACAAATTTAGATACCATAGAAATTTGTAAACCAGTAACCTGCTCGTTAACAGATACCGCTTATTGCTATAATGGTACGCCAATCACCCCAGAACCACTTTGTCTAGCGATTAATCAAAATGGGCAAGATTGTGAATATTCAATTATCTGGTTGGATGAAAATGGCGATACTATACAAGGAGAAACTGGTTTAAAATATCAACCTCCAGCAATTGATTTCGTCGGAGCAGCAGATGCATGCGCCTATGAGGTTACCTACACTGCCATAGTCAATAGTGTCTGTGGAAATTCCACTTGTTCAGCAACAATAAGGCTTGACAATGATAATGCCGCGACAGGTCAAATGAGTATAACTTATCCAAGTCATGCGATGCCTTTCTGTCCAGGTCAAGATGCCACTATCGAGTACGAACCTGCCTGTGTTGGAGAACCGCCAATGTGGCATTGGCATTCTAGTGAAGATGGTAGCAATTTCACACCAATTCCTACAGCAGGCACCCAGAATCCAGTATATAATACCAATCGGTTATTTAAAACAACTTGGTTTATGGTGACCAAACAAAATGGAGTTTGTAGCACTTTGGATACTACAATTATAAAAGTAGAGATTAAAGATTCCTTAAAAATAGCGCAGTTTGCTGCACAGCCTTTAGATGCTTGTCGTATGACAGGGGTGCAGATGGACGTGGTCTTTAATCCTTGTAATTCAGGAACTGCAAATAGTTGTGACTGTGATTACAATATCAAATGGTATAAAAATGGTCAAATAATTCATACTGGTGATTACACGAGTAGTCCTGCTAGTTTCAATTACGTAGATGCAGGCCTAGGTGGTGATTATTCAGGTAACTACTACGCAGTTGTCAGTGATAATTGTTGTGACCAAAGACAGAAAACGATTGTTGTCCCCATTGCTCCTCCATTGGAAGTACTTGCCGCAGGACCATGCTTCCAATGCTTTAATGAAGCAGTTACCTTAGAAGGGCTCGTTTCAAATGCCACAAGCAATTGTACTTATCAATGGTACATGCTAAATGGAGCAACAGAAACACCTGTTTCAGGTGGAAATACACAGAATATTCAAGTAACAGACCCTGGCACGTATATTTTTGAAGCTACATGTGGAGGGTGTACCGACAGAAGTACCTTTGTATTGAATCAATGCAGTAATATGTGTGAAGTAGATGATGTTAATCCAACCGCTATTTGTAAATCAATTACGGCTAGTCTTGGGTCTGGGTCTATAGAAATACTCCCCATATATGTAGATGAGGGGTCTTTCGATAATTGCACAATAGATACTATGTATTTAGATAAATATATCTTTGACTGTAGTGATATTGGAACCAATTCAATAACCCTCACAGTTGTTGATGCCCATGGCAATCAAAACAGTTGTACAACGACTATTGAAATTATAGAAAAAGCCTATTCTTGTAATGTGTACTGTACCGTAGATACTATTCAATTAAATACCGATGTTTTAACAGGCACTCAAGTATTTGCTGCTAAAAAAGTAGTAACGACGGAATCAACTATAGCCATTGGTAGTGATATTACTTTACAAGCAAAAGATAAAATTGAGTTTAAAGTAGGCTTCCATGCCCTTCCAGGTAGTGAATTACTAGCCAAAATAGAAGATTGTACAGTTTTATTAACGGAACCAGAAAAGCCACAAAGCAGCATTAGAGTTAATAATAATTTGCCAATAATAAACGATATTCAACTCAAAATACAACCTAATCCATTCCGCTACCATACGACGCTAGTGGTCAATTTACCAGATGACCAAGTCGTCAATTTAAGGGTATTTGACCAGTCTGGTCGAATGGTGATGGAGCTATTAAGAGAAGTATCGTTAGCAAAAGGTATACATGAAATTCCAATGCAAGCCAATCAATTGAAAGGCGGCATGTATTATATTAACCTTCAAACGGCTACCTCCAACCTTATGAAAAAAGCGATTATGATTAGCGATGGAGGCAATTGGAAAGGAGGAGACGATGATTAAACTTGTTATTCTTGAAAATTACGTTCAATTGAAAATGCATTTTAAAAGGTAACAAGATAAACTGGTAATAAATTAAATTCCCACCTATCAGGGGCTGTATCTAATAAGCTAGATGCAGCCCTATGGTTGACGGCATATCTACTTTGTATATCCTAGCTTTTTGCTACTAGCTTTAGCCAGATTTTTCCAATTAAGGAGTACTTTATTAGCTAAGGAAAACGGGCAAAAAAAGGTAGGGTGGCTATATCTCCCATTGTTAGTCAATCTAACATTCGTTGGCCATTTCATGGTGAAATATCATCCCAATCAACAAGTCTATTTTAACTATCTAGCAGACCATGATGATATGAGCAGGCGGTTTACTTTAGACTATTGGGGATTAGGATACAAAACTCTTTTAGAGGAAATTTTAGAAAAGGATGACAGAGCAAAAATTAGCATTCGAGCCATGAATTATCCGGGAGTAGCAAATATAATTTTTTTACCACCGGCCGCTCGAAATAGAATTAAAATAGTTTGGCATGTCCAAGTAGCTGATTACGACAAAGCACAAGATTTAAATCAGTTTTTGACTAGTCTGTAAATATACTCCAATCAAAAAAGCGGCAATTCCAATTAAGGAATTACCGCTTTTATATTTTCAGCGATGAACTAAGTCATCTTTACATTTATACAAAAGAGTAGCCTAGTTTATTCAATGGTAAACTTCTGACTCTTTCACCAGTAGCCGCAAAAATGGCATTTGTTAATGCCGGAGCAGCTGGTGGTGTTGCAGGCTCTCCTACTCCACCCGGATACTCATCTACTTCCATGATATGAACGGCAACCGTTGGGGAGGTATTCATTCTAACCATTTCGTATTGAGGGAAGTTCTGTTGAACAATTTCTCCATTATCCATAGTAATCTCTCCATATAAAGCAGCCGATAAACCATAAACAATACCTGATTGCATTTGAGCTTCCACGGTATCAGGATTGACAATTCGACCACAATCAATTACACAGTATACTTTATCAATACTAATTTGCTTATCGCCAGTTTTCGTAATTTCAGCTACTTGACCAACAATAGAACCAAAAGATTTTAAGAGCGAAATACCTCTATATTTTCCTTCTGGTAAAGGTGTAGACCAACTAGCCATATCCGCTACTTTGTTCAAGACGGCCAAGAATCTTGGTGCATCAGGCAAATCAGATTTTTCAATATGCTTTTTTCTAAATTCGTATGGGTCTTGACCAGCTAAATGTGCCAATTCATCCATAAAAGATTCCGTAAAGAACCCATTTTGAGAAGCCCCTACACTACGCCAGTTTCCTACTTGCATAGCTGGCAAATCCATTTCTCCAAACTGAACATTTACATTATTTCTACTATAAGGTAATTCAATAGCTCCTTCGGCAGATTGTGGGTCGTCTTTTGGTGGTGCTGCCATAGCAGGCAAAATTCTCATCATCGAAGAATAACCAACCGACTGTAAAGCCATTCTATTATCCCAAGCATCAATCATACCATCCGCACCAATCGTTCCTTTGAAAGTACTAGCTACTGCTGGACGGTACATCCCATTTTTCATATCCTCTTCTCTAGTGAAAATTAGCTGAATAGGTGTACCTGGCATTTGCTTCGCCACCATCGCTGCTTTTTTCACATAATCTAATTCCGCTTTTCTTCCAAAACCACCACCTAAGAATTTAATATTGACTTTGATATTATCTTTAGCTATTCCGGTAACAGCATTCACTGCATCTCGAACTAAAGAACCTCCTTGATGACCTACCCACACTTCACATTTATCATCATTGATGACCAAAGTACAGTTTAAAGGTTCCATTGTACATTGAGACAAATAAGGAACGGTGTAACTTGCTTCTATTACCTTAGCATCTCCACCCAAAGCAGCACTAACATCACCGTGCGCTTCTGGTGTAGCAATCATTTTGCTATCATCCGAAACAATATCATTGAGCATTTTAGAAATATCAGAAGAAGAAACATTTTCTAATGTATTCCCCGTTTCATCTAAATCTAATGCCAAAGCTGCATTTTTTGCACGCCATGTATTATCTGCCACTACAGCTGCGCCTATACCATCTTCTAACATCACTACTTTCTTCACCCCTCTCATTTTCAGCACCTCTTCTTCATTAGTGATCCCATTGACGGTACCTCCGACTACTGAAGCATGACGAATTGCAGCAATCAACATTCCCTCTGGACGAGCATCAATACCAAATTCAGCTGTACCTGTTACTTTTTCAGGGATGTCCAAACGCTGAATTCGCTTTCCTAAAAGTTTAAAGTCTTTTTGTGCTTTTAACGGCGGATTAAAATCCAATTCAATTTTTGAAGCCGCTTCTGCCAAAGAGCCATAAGTTAATTTCTCTTTGGTCTTTTTATTAATGATGTGTGCGCTCTCTGCATAACAATCTTCTACTGCAACACCCCACTTTTCAGCAGCTGCAGCTTTTAAAGCTTCTCTTGCAGTAGCCCCCATTTCTCTAAGGTGATCATATAAATCTTTGACAGAGGTACTACCTCCCGTACCAACAACAGGCATAAAAGCAGCTACTGTAGCCATTACAGAATAACTAGCATAAGCTCTTCTTGGATTTGGGTCCAAAAGAAAAGTATTGACATAAGGAGATTCTGGTTGTGGATGGATAATCTCAATTTGATTCATATCCACCTCTAATTCTTCCGCCAATAACATTGGTAAAGAAGTATAAACCCCTTGTCCCATTTCAGCACGAGGCACGGCCATTGTGATGGTGTTGTCTGGTGCAATTCGCACCCAAGCATTAAGAGAAGCACCTTCTCCCATACCTTCACCAGAATATTTTTTAATAGCGCTCTTTACGTGCATAACACCTGCAACACCAACTATCAAACCAACACCTGCTAGTCCGCCTGTTGCGATAAACGCTCTACGAGTCCATTTACCCATTTTTATATTTTTTTAGAAGCCCAGAAGTCAGACCATCTATTTCATGGACGGTCAGAAGTCGGACTAGTTTTTAGAAATGAAGCTAGAAATCAAACCTTTCCGATAAGTCGGTGAGTCAGAAATCTGACTTATTGTACGAGAAGCATCTGACATCTGACAGTCCGTATGGACGGTCTGACATCTGACATCTCATCTACCCTTGCAAAGTTGTTTCTTCTGCCCGCCATTTAGCAGCCGTATGAATAGCAGAACGAACACGTTGATAGGTTCCACAACGACAGATATTATTCATTGATTTGTCAATATCTTCGTCTGTTGGGTTAGGATTGCTGTCCAATAGAGCTTCCGCAGCCATAATTTGTCCTGATTGGCAATAGCCACATTGAGGCACTTGATGCTCAATCCAAGCTTTTTGGATAGCGGACAATTGACCTCCAGCAGCAATACCTTCGATGGTTTTAATCTCTTTACCAACAGCTAAGGAAGCTGGCAAAGTACAAGTTCGAGTAGCCACTCCGTCAATATGAACGGTACAAGCACCACAAGAAGAAACACCACAACCGTACTTAGTACCAGTCATGTTTAATTCGTCCCGAAGTACCCAAAGTAAAGGCATGTTATCCTCTACATCTACGTTTCGGATTTCTCCGTTTATTTTTAATTCCATGCTATAAATATTTTTTGAATCAAATTTAGACCATAAATATAGGAAAAAAATACTAATACATTCTTTAATGGAATAAATATTCTATTAAAAATCTACTGAGTTGTCAAAATAAGTATTTGGATTGACCAAATAGCATAGTACTTTTGCAATTATGGCACATAAATCACTAACAAAAGCGATATCCAGAGAATTAGCAAAAGGCAATATTTGCTATGTTAATCGAGAATCTTTGAAAATCACGGCTATACCAGATTTGGCGGCAGGGGCAGCAGATACTCCTGAGAGACAGGCACAAGTTGAAGCCTTAGAAAATAAAATCAGAAGATATTATAAGGTCACCAGAATGACTGACTACGAAGAAGTACACGTCATGA
The DNA here is from genome assembly GCA_938010785.1 of uncultured Saprospiraceae bacterium. GTDB lineage: Bacteria > Bacteroidota > Bacteroidia > Chitinophagales > Saprospiraceae > JAFMDF01. Next base: position 608 of record CALLVC010000246.1, on the reverse strand, counting down.
AAGACTTCATTCACGAAGAATTAAGTAAGTCTATTAAAAAGGAATTAAAGAACGCGTTAAAACGAGAGGAGCCTAAAAGGAATTTCATGCGTGTCATTGAAAATGATGAAATCTTAGAACAATATTGGGTAAATTTTAAAGCCAAATGGTATCAAGAATGGGTGCGAGGGTATTTGTTGGATATTTATAAGTATTAATCGTAACAATTTAGCGCTAAAAAATTTTACAATAAGGTTATTCAAAGGTATCCCATTTTTAATTATGAATGCTTAAATTTGTAAGACAGTCGTATTCTACTGAACAATAAATTTATTTAATATTTATCCTGCTATAAATCAGATTTTTGTGTATTTTTTTGATACAAATTAGATGGGAGTAATCTTTGATTTGAAAAGATTAAACTGATGATAAAGGTTTCTAAATCATTTAGGCAAAGTAAAATAATTAATTAGCCATTTATGAGTTCCTCTTTTTTACTAGCATCCCGTCCGCTATGCGGTTCACCCATACGGGCTTATGTTGAAAATGCCTGCCTCTGCCGGCAGGCAGGCTCGCCATAGCGGTGCTATGTCTGTAGGCTTTCCATCCGCTTTGCGGTTCACCCGTAC
>CALLVC010000245.1 GCA_938010785.1 uncultured Saprospiraceae bacterium | reverse complement strand
TTAGGACCAACCAATCGAACCCTGTCTATTTCTCCAGATGTCAATAATCCTGGTTTTAGAGCAGCTACTTTTGATGAAATGGTCGCAGCTTATAAAACGCAAACGGAAGGCTTGATTGATGGTGGCTCGGACATTATTCTGATTGAAACTATCTTTGATACCTTGAATGCCAAGGCAGCGATTTTTGCAGTCGAAACCGTATTTGAAGAAAGAAATATGAAGTTGCCGATAATGATTTCGGGAACGATTACGGATGCCAGTGGGCGTACCCTTTCTGGGCAAACCGTAGAAGCCTTTTGGATTTCTGTGATGCATGCTAAGCCATTCTGTGTTGGATTAAATTGTGCTTTAGGAGCGCAGGAAATGCGGCCTCACTTAGAAGCTTTAGCTAAAATAGCAGATACCAATGTGCACGCCTATCCAAATGCTGGTTTACCCAATGAATTTGGTGAATATGACCAAGATGGGGAAGAGATGAAAACGTATATCCAAGATTTTGTCAATGCTGGTTTTGTGAATTTAATTGGAGGTTGTTGTGGAACAACCCCTGAACATATTTCCGCAATGGCAAATGCTGTTGAAGGCTTAAATGTACGACCTATTCCCACCTCTACTGGTATGTCTATGCTTAGTGGTTTGGAACCTTTGATTATTCGTCCTGATGCCAATTTTATTAATGTCGGAGAAAGAACCAATGTGACGGGTTCTCGAAAGTTTGCCCGATTGATTAAAACGGGGGCATACGACGAAGCATTATCTGTGGCTTTACACCAAGTCGAAGGTGGTGCACAGGTCATTGATGTGAATATGGATGAAGGCTTGTTGGATAGTGAGCAAGCCATGAAAGATTTCTTGAATTTGGTCATGGCAGAACCTGATATTGCCAAATTGCCAATCATGATTGATAGCTCCAAATTCCATGTCATTGAAGCAGGATTGAAATGTGTGCAAGGAAAATGTATCGTGAATAGTATCTCGATGAAAGAAGGCGTAGAACAATTTAAGCGACATGCTACTTTGGTCAAAAGATATGGTGCAGCAGCAGTGGTGATGGCTTTTGATGAAGAAGGACAAGCAGATACAACGGAAAGAAAGGTAGAAATTTGTAAAAGAGCCTATGATATTTTAGTTAATGAAGTTGATTTCAATCCAGCAGACATCATTTTTGACCCCAATATCTTTGCAGTTGCTACTGGTATTGAAGAACATAATGAATACGCTATCAACTTTATTGATGCTACTCGACAAATTAAAGAATTATGCCCGGGGGCAAAAATTAGTGGAGGGGTCAGTAATATTTCTTTCTCCTTCAGAGGAAATAATGTGGTGAGAGAAGCCATGCACTCTTCTTTCTTATTCCATGCGATTAAAGCTGGAATGGATATGGGAATTGTGAATGCTGGTTTGATTGAAGTATATGCTGACATTCCAAAAGATTTATTAGACCGAGTAGAGGATGTTTTATTTAATAGAAGAGCAGATGCGACTGACCGATTGACAGAATATGCAGAAAAGGTGAAAGGAGACGGTGGAAAATCTGTGGTCAAAGATTTGGCTTGGAGAGAAAGTACGGTAGAACAACGTTTATCCCACTCTTTAGTGAGAGGTATAACAGAATTTATTGAAGCAGATACGGAAGAAGCACGCCAAAAATACCCTGCTCCAATCGAAGTCATTGAAGGGCCTTTGATGGATGGAATGAATGTCGTCGGTGATTTATTTGGTGCTGGAAAAATGTTTTTGCCGCAAGTGGTAAAATCTGCACGAGTCATGAAAAAAGCCGTAGCTTATTTGACCCCGTATATAGAGGAATTAAAGAAAGCTGGTGCTAAATCTACCAAAGGAAAAGTATTGATGGCAACCGTAAAAGGAGATGTTCACGATATTGGAAAAAATATTGTTGGTGTTGTTTTGGGTTGTAATAATTACGAGATTATTGATATGGGGGTAATGGTACCGACCCAAAAGATTTTGGACACGGCCATCAAAGAAAATGTAGATATTATCGGGTTGAGTGGATTGATTACACCTTCTTTGGATGAAATGGTCCACGTCGCTAAAGAAATGGAGCGTCGGAATTTTAAAATTCCATTATTGATTGGTGGGGCGACCACTTCTAAAACGCATACAGCAGTTAAGGTTGAACCGCAATATAATGGGCCAGTCGTACACGTTTTAGATGCGTCTCGTGCCGTTGGGGTTTGTAGCAATTTATTAAGTGAAGAAAAAGATACGAGCAGTAATTTTATCTTAGATTTAAAAGCGGAATATCAGCGAGTTAGAGAAATGCGCTCTAACAGAAAGTCTAGTAAAAAATACTTGACGCTGAAAAAAGCGAGAGAAAACAAATTGCAATTAGATTGGGAAAATTACACGCCTGTCATGCCTTCTTTTACAGGTACTAGAGTTTTTGAGGATTATTCTTTAGCAGAATTAGCAACCTATATAGATTGGACACCTTTCTTTTCTAGTTGGCAATTGGCAGGTAAATTCCCTGCTATTTTAGAAGATGAAATTGTTGGAAAAGAAGCGACCAAATTATATGAAGATGCACAAGTGATGTTGAAAAAAATCATTGACGAAAAATGGTTGACGGCTAAAGCGGTCATTGGTATTTATCCTGCCAATACCGTCAATGATGATAGCATCGAAATATACGAAAGTAATAAGCGAGATAGAGTCAAAGCAACTTTACATCACCTGCGTCAGCAAGTCAAAAAAGCACCAGGGCAACCTAATATAGCCTTGACCGACTTTTTAGCACCAAAAGATGCTGGTGTACAAGATTTCATCGGTTCCTTTGCAGTAGCTACTGGTTTTGGTATCGAAGACCATGTGAAGCGTTTTGAAGCAGACCAAGATGATTATAATGCGATTTTATTGAAAGCATTAGCCGACCGTTTTGCAGAGGCTTTCGCTGAATGTATGCACCTACGCATGCGTAAAGAATTCTGGGGCTATGCGGCTGATGAAAATTTAGATAATAACGATTTAATCAAAGAGGAATATAAAGGTATTCGTCCAGCACCGGGCTACCCTGCTTGTCCTGAACACACCGAAAAACGGACACTTTGGGAATTGATGCGGGTAGAAGAACAAACAGGTATTACCTTAACGGAAAGTTGTGCCATGTATCCTGCTGCTGCAGTTAGTGGTTGGTATTTTGGTAATCCTGCATCTAAGTATATGCGAGTTGGCATGGTGAGTAAGGACCAAGTAGAGGATTATGCGGAGCGTAAAGGGTTTAGTGTGGAAGAGGCTGAGAAGTGGATGGCTCCTATTTTGAATTATGATGTGTAAAGTACTTATCGGAGTATGAAAAAATATAAAAACAAACTAATAATAGCAGGCACTTTGCTTGCTATTATTTTTTACTTCCTACCCTTCTTTTTATTAAGTTTAGGTAAAAATCAAAGAGATGTATTTTTTCAAGAATACTTACTGAATATTCTTTACGGTAGATTAACCGAAGGTGCGCAAAGTGATACAGATAAAGTAATGAAGTGTGTTGATTTTGTCAATCAGCAAATCACTGTTCCTAAAAAAGATATACTCGTCGAATTGCCTTTAGAAGTGTTGGTTAATGGTTTTGGCTATTGCAATGAGCAAACTAAATTATTAATGAGACTAGTTGAAAAAGGTAATTTTGAAAGTAATTTGGTTCATCTCTATGGTTATGATGATGTTTCTCATCACACGGTCTGCGAAATAAAAATAGCCGATAAATTTTTGCTCTTCGACCCTTTCCACAAACTATTTTTTAAAGACCCTCAGGGTAATTATGCTACAATTACCGATATTCAAAACAATACGTTTACTACTATTCCTGATAATCCAGCGCTTCCTGCTGGCTATTTAAAATTGTTTGCTAAAAAACATCCTTACCGCATTCACCGTCGAAATAATATCCATAAAAAAATTGACGGCTGGTATTATTTGCATAAAGACTATTTTTTAAAACCTTACCTGCAATTGTATTTTTTCTTAGATGGTTCTAATGAACAAAAAAGGCAGCGGCTAAAGCAAGTTATGGAGGTTTAATAAAAGATGAGACAGGAGGCTACCTGTCTCATTGTAATAGAGAGGATTTGATTGTTTGGAGTGATGCCTTAACTAAATGTGTTAGGCGGCATCTATGAATCCTACATAAATCTTGTGTCTTCATTATAGATAACTCCAATATTAAGATAAATGCTTATTTTTTTGTTAGAATTGGGTGAATGACTTTATTTAATGAGGCAATGACCTTTTTCAGGGGACAAAATACTATAAAGTTGCAATCTTTTTATAAAATCCTTCCCTATATTTTTTACTAATTGGTAAGCATTGTCCACTCACGAATACATCATCTTGCGCTACCTTGTCAATACTGCGTAGATTGATTAGATATGATTGGTGAATTCGACAGAAAGAAAGAGCAGCTAATTTCCCCTCCACTTTTTTGAGGATGGCAGAAACAATGATTTTTAAATAAATAAATAATATACTTTTTTAAAAAATATCTCTTTTCAACAGTAATAATTACCTAGCAATAATTTCTTTCCCTACCTTCGCATTATGAGACAACTACAAATCAAAATTTCCTTGGCGAATAGTCATATTCCTATTTGGCGTCGATTCCAAATTACGGATGATTATCGCTTAGACCGTTTTCACCAAGTCATCCAGATAGTGATGGGATGGTGGAATTCGCATTTACATGAATTTGAGATTGGAGGTCGGAGATTTAGTATGTTACTCAATGATGATTTAGACCTGCCTGGAACAGAAGATGAAACTCGTTTCTATTTAAAAAACTTCCCTTTTGAAATTGGTCAACAATTAAACTATCTCTATGATTTTGGGGATAATTGGCTCCACCATTTAGTTATAGAATCCATTACAGAAAGTAAAAAAAGTGCTATCAAATGTCTAGAAGGAAGTGGTCGCTGCCCTTTTGAAGATGCTGGAGGTATTGGTGGCTATGAATTTGCCTTACAGGCGGAAAAAGACCCTAATCATCCCCAACATACTCAATATTTAGGAGATAGATGGATTGACGAACTACCTGATTACACCCTTTTTGATTTAAAAGAAGTTAATAGAGAACTTCATAAGTTTAGTCTTTGGCAAAATAAACATCCACGCAAGAAATCTACCCCTTGGCATCAACTTATAGGTTAAAAAAGGCTTTATTCCCGTAATTCTTAATTTTTAAAAATTCTGAGTTTTCCAAATCCAATAAATAGCAAGGGTAATCGCTTACCAGTTCTTTTGCCTACCTATTATGTATAGCATATTAATGTTGTGAGGGTTAAAGATTTCTATCTTTAATAGTCTATGAAATGTTGCTGGGAAAGTAATGTAGTGCATCAAGTGTAGGGATAAAATCAAAATTAAGCTGTTGCCGCTTTGGATTGATTTTCTTTGCTCGTCTGAAGCGGCATTAATTTTGCCTTGGGAGCCATGTCTTCTAATAATAATTCTTTAGGGCCAAAATCTGTAACTAAATTTGAGATATCCCCTTTTGATAGTACTATCGCCTTTTCTTCTAATTTTCTGGCAATTAACTTACCTTTGGCAATAGATTGTGTGGCTTGAAGTACCGCTATGTACTCGGGCATTATTCCACTTAGCCCTGTTTTGTTGACGATTAAGGCAGCAACTATTTCCTCATTTTTTTCTGCCGTCAATATAAATCCGCCAAAAGATGGAATTTCCTTTGTGGCATATTCTACCGCTTTTAAAATTGCAGTGTCTTTTACCCAGGAATCTTCCAAATGCTTTTGTAAGAATTTAACGATAGCATTTTTTTTGGAAAAGCTAATGCCCGAAAATGCATCATAAAGATGTTGTTGGAACATGATTAGCTAAAATTTATTAAAGTTTGGTTAAAACGTTGTCGTTAATATACAAAATATTCTTACATCAAATAAAAAATAATTAAAAATTTCCATATTTATTAGAATAATGTTCTCATAATCATACATTTACGTAAAATTTCATACAAATATGCGCAAAATTACTGCAGATTATATTTTCCCTATTCATCAGAAACCTATTAAAAATGGAGTAGTTGTAATTGATGAAAATGGAACAATAGTCCAACTCGGAAGGCGATACGATTTTGACGAAAAAAGCTTAGAAAGTCACAAAGGAATTATTACCCCTGGTTTTGTCAATACACATTGCCACTTAGAATTGTCTCATATGAAAGGGAAAGTCGAGACTGGCACTTCCTTAATTCCTTTTATTTCTAGCGTCGTAAAGTTTAGAGATATTGCTCAGAAAACGATTGATAAAGCTATTGAAAAAGGTGACCGTGAAATGTTCGCTGAAGGTATTATGGCGGTAGGTGATATTTCCAACAAAACAGACACTGCTGCCCAAAAAGAGAAAAGTGTTATCAAATATTACACCTTTGTAGAAATGTTTGATTTTATGCAAGCGGATTGGACTGATGATACCTTTAAACAATATAAAGCGGTGTTCGACAGTCAAGCACATACCAATGGTAATAAAAAAAGTATGGTGCCTCATGCCCCCTACTCCGTTTCTAGAAAGCTTTTTAAGCAATTAAGCACCGCTAATGCTAAAGGGAGTACCGTCAGTATTCATAATCAAGAAACGCCTGACGAGAATTTATTTTTCTTAAAAAAGAAAGGCGCTTTTTTAGATTTTTATAAAAATTTTGACATCAATATTGACGCATTTGAACCAACAGGTAAAAACGCAATTGATTATGCCTTGGAGTATATGAATCCTAATTGCAAAACCCTATTTGTGCACAATACGATGTCCACCAAAGCTGATATTGAAAAAGCGCACCAATGGAGTAAAAATTGCTATTGGGCAACTTGCCCTAATGCTAATTTATATATTGAGAATAGATTACCTAATTATCAACACTTTTTAGATACAGATGCTAAAATGACTATAGGTACGGACAGCTTGACTTCCAATTGGCAATTATCCATCGTGGAAGAAATGAAGGCTATTGCCAAATATCAATCTTATGTACCGCTCGAAACCTTGCTAAAATGGGCCACACTCAATGGCGCAGAAGCATTGGGATATGAGGATGAATTGGGCAGTTTAGAGGTCGGTAAAAAACCAGGCTTAGTGCTGCTGAATATGGGTAGAAATTTAACCTTCAAAGCATCTACTAAGGCAAAAAGATTAGCTTAGCTTATTTATTGATTAACAAGGTAATATCGTCTATTATAGACATTGCCATAAATTTTAGTATAGAGATACTAAAAAATTTTCATTTCTAGCTTGAGCATAGTATATTTGGTGAAATTATTACTGAAAAAATCGCATGAAGAAAACACAGCTTAAGATAGTCAAAACGGCTATACAATTATTCAATAAAAATGGGGTGGCTAATGTCCGAGTTCAAGACATTGCGATAGCGGCTACTATTAGCCCTGGCAATCTCACTTATCATTATAAAACCAAGAAAGATTTGATGGTAGCAGTCTTACAATACATGAAGACGCTACAGAAAGATATGTTCCCTTACCAATCGGTTATTGAAGCACCGAATTGGATAGATATTGTACAAACTTACCTGCGTTTTCAAATTCAATTCAGATTCTTTTATAGAGATATTTTAGAAATTTCTAATCTAGTTCCAGAAAGCAAAAAACAATACCTCAAACAAATTGAAAGTGTCATTAGTTATAATAAAAATGGGATTTACCTGTCTGTCGATAAAGGGTTTATGATTCCTGAACCTCATGAAGGACACTATCATATATTGGCCACCAATTCTTGGGCTATTCTAAATTCTTGGCTAACCGTTCGAGAAGTATTGGGCAAAGAAATCGCTAATATTCATCGAGGCATCAACGGCCTTTTGGAATTAAACTATCCCTACTTTACAGAAAAAGGTAAAGAGTTTTATCAAAACATTAAAGCGCAATTACCAGAATTGGTTGAATCGGAGATAAATTTGGTGGAGGAGATGACGGAGTGAACGACCGTAAAGCGTATCTACACCAGCCCATTTGAATGGTAATTCTTGATTAATTGCCTTATCAAATAAATCTATTGCTATTTCAATCTTTGTAGCAAATTCTCGATTGACTGGTATTTTAAGGCGTTTCCATCTTTTTAGTAATTCTGGTTGTTCAAACCACTTCTTTGGTAAAAATAATTCTGCTCCCGTGAGTAGCCAGTATTTTATTATTTATGTCAACGAAAAGGATTTAAAAGTAATCGAATTGAGATAACAGAAAATCAACAACCTGTTGATTTAGTCCGAATGAGTGCTTTTAGAGAAAAGTTCCCAAATAAAACAGTTATAGAAGCTCACTATGAAATTGTACAAAAGGGTGGGAAATTTAGAGGATTAGCTACCGAAGAATTAAACGACAATTCTAGATTTTTGTATGAAGATTTTTTTGAAAAATTTTGTCAGGCACAAAATATTGATACTTCCCTTTTAGATTAACAGCAATTCTCGGTTTGGCAGTTACTTCTATCGAGTGACTTCCCGTCACTGGATAATTTTATCGAATGTAGGCTATAAATCAACCAGTAACAGGAATTACTGGTTGGAAAAAAGTCAAACCGAGAATTGCTGGTAGATTAAGCGGTTAGCGTGATAAAACTGAAAAATTTTATTAATCGGAATTTTTTGACTGAGTAAAAAATAATTGCACCTTACTTACAAAACAATCAAATATAATTTTATTTAATATAAATATACTCCTTTTCAAAAAAATACACTTTTAAAAATTTGCTTTATCTTAAAATAGCACGAACTTTGTGCTAGAAACATTACAATAATTATTCATTCATTTCCCTTAACAAGAACATTAACGATGCTATACTTTGACAAAAAACTCTTCTTCAAATATTTCTGCATGATTATCTGCGGATTGATGGTAGGCTTTACGATTGCTGTCTTTTTTGGCTATGAAATGATGCCTTTTGATATTCCAGGGTCTATTTTGACTTCGCTTTTGTTGGCTAATTTGATTTTATTATTGACTAGAGGTCAAGAAGAGAATCAATAGACTTGTTACCCTTTAAATTATAACCATCTGAAAATATCTTTTTTGATAGCATCCCGTCCGCAAGCGGTTCACTAGATTCCCCGAATCTAGTTCATCCTTTAAAAATTTCTTCAATAGCAGCAATTCTTGGTTTGGCAGTTACTTCTATCCAGTGACTTCCCGTCACTAGATAATTTTATCGAATGTAGGCTATAAATCAACCAGTAACAGGAAGTTACTGGATGGAAAAAAGTCAAACCGAGAATTGCTGTTCAATAGAAGGACTATTCAATAAATTTTTAAAGAAAACTATCATGAGGAATGTCAATTCCGACCCGCAAAGCGGATGGGAGGCTATCTAAACCCGCCTGTTCCCGCTTGTCGGGCAGGTTTCATATGGTCATTTTCAAAGGGTAACAAGTCTAATCATAAAAAAGGCTAAAGGGATGACTTTTCCTTTAGCCTTTTTTCTCTAAATAATCAGCCGCAACTTACACTTCTTCATGTGCTAGGTCAAGTCCTAGCATCTGACCTAAAGCAAATCTAGTATAGTAACCGTCTTATCCGTGTATTTTTCAAAGAAAAATCAGTGTCGAATCCTATCTAATTGAGTAGGTGTAGAAAGTTCAAGTTCAAGTTCAAGTTCAAGGTTACCCAAAATAACTTCCAATAACCTCAATCAATCCCCCTACACCTTCCAAAATCGCAATAACAAACTCTCTATCCCCAAAAAGACCAAAGCAGCTATCACTGCCCAACGCCATAGCGGAATCCCCTGGTTTCGTTCACCTATCAATTGCTCATAATTAGTATCCGAACTGGCGGTCAAAACGGTAATATTTGGCCCAACTTGCTCTGTTAAATCTTCTTCACTCCAATAGTCTAGTTTCGATTCTTTTCGGTCGTAATTGAAGGCATACTTGGCTTTTGTGGTTCCTTCTTCTAAGAATAAATCATAGTAACCTGACGTCTTTATTTGGTCGTATACACCTAAGATGATTTTTGAACCAATTTTCGTTTGTTCTGGGATGAATTCTTCGCCTACTCCTTTTAGTTTGTAGACCGTTTCATTGCCCGTCAATTGCTGATTTTCTGCCTCCACAAAATCATCTTTTCCTATTGTGTAAGCTATTCGCTGAGCCTTAGCAGTTGAGATGGCCATCTTATACAACATTGGAATAAATATCTCTCCGTTTTTGACCAAATTGCTATAATCCGCATCTAATGGAGAAGCACATAAATAGAGATTTCCTTTATCAAAACGATACTTACTCAAAAAGGACGTGCCGTCTCGATAAGTCAACAATTTCTCTTCTTTGCTGCGACCTAAAGTCGTTAGTTTATAGTTAACTTGGGTGACCGGTAATTTCAAATTATTTCGTCTGTTTTCAAAAACATCTTTAAAGACAAACTCTTGATAATTGACTCGGCCTACTTCTTTTTCTTGTTCTTCTAATGCTACTAATTGATTGGCTTGGAAAGCACTTAAAAAACCTTTATAGGTGTTGATATTCGCATTTCTACCAGGGAATACTAGTACATTCCCTCCATTTTTAGTGTATTGATTTAATTCAAATGCTAAACCCGAAGAAATAGAACTCAATCCGTTTAGGACAATCATTTGATAGCCTGAAAACTGGGAATAATCCAAACTCTGACTGCCTTTATTATCTATTTTGAAATAGGGAACACCCGTAAAAGCAGCATTCAAATATTTGTTGGGTCCAGTCTCATTGATTGACATTACTTTTATCACTTCTGCTACATTGAAAGAAAAGAAATAGTGGTCATCAAATTGAACGGGGTAATCCGTAATCGCCAATTTTGCCTCATGCCAACCTGTGCGTTGTATCGTTAAATTAACGGTGTCGATTATCGAAGAATTTGCTGGAATTGAAAGGGTTCCAACAGGCTTTTCTTGCCCATCGTATTGTAAAGACAAACGTAAATTTTCGGCAGCTTCATCACTATGATTCCTCACTCGAATCACCAACTTATTTGTCTGATTGACCATCTGTACAGGCGCATCAAACCAACAAGAATCCACACTGACATTTTTTTCTTGCACCGACTGTAAAGGCACAAAATTCACCTCGCCTAGCGTATCTGCATAATTCTGAATATCGGTAATATTTTTTTGAAAATCAGAAATCAAATATTGAATATTATTATCACCTTCAGGGGCGTTTAACACCTGCTTTTGTCGAGCAACCACATTACTCAATAGTCTAACCGAAGGACTGGTTTTGATTTCATCCACTAACGCCAAGGCATCTTCCTTGCTCACCATTCGCTGGTGTCTGCCTTCAAAATCATTGGTCAATATCTGAAATTGGTCTTCATCGCTGTGTGCACTGATAATCTCTCTAGCTCGTTGTTTTCCTTTTTCAATTAACGGCACGTCTTCACTTAAAGCATTCATACTAAAGGAGTTGTCCACAAATAAACTCACTGACTTCTGACCCTGCTTAACTTCCTTATCTACGGGAATAAACGGCTGGGCAAAGGCAAACACCAAGGCAGCCATTGCCAGTAAACGCATTAGTAACGTCAATAAATTTTTGAGGCGAGAACGTGCACTTGTTTCTTCTTTAACCTCTTTTAAGAATTTCACATTGGTAAAATAGACCTTCTTAAATCGGCGAAAGTAGAATAAGTGAATGATAATCGGTATAGCTAGGGCCAATAAAGCCCATAAAAATGTCGGATATAAAAATTGCATATTTTTT
>CALLVC010000244.1 GCA_938010785.1 uncultured Saprospiraceae bacterium | reverse complement strand
AAAGTGGTAATTAATTCTTCTTCGTTAGGAACAACAGGGTCATCTTTTTCACAAGCTGTGAATATAGAAATCGCCATTACTAGCGCTAAGGTATTAAATATGATATTACTTTTCATTACTTTAAATTTTTTCTTTTTTGATGAAATATCGGGCACTATTGAAATATTGTTTTATGACAATAAGACATAAAATAGATAGACGATAAAAGGCATCGTCTTCTAAGTAAACCCAACTTGATTAATAATTAAAAAACAGAAAATTAAGTACACTGTGTACTAAATTTATTTACATTTTCCTCGCTCGCTGCGCAAGCTCGGAGAGGGGATTTTAAGGGTGAGCTAAATTGAATTTTCCTATGGAAAATTCAATTTAGCTCACCCTTAAAATCCCATTGTCGAGGCGACGAAGTCGCCGAGACTAAATATCAAAAAACTTTTTACACAGTGTATTAAGTACAGCGTGTAAAAAGTTTCTTAGCATTCTGCTCGTCGCCTTTGGCGACTCACAGGAGGGATTTTTAAGGGTGGGAAAATCCAAAAATTCCCACCCTTAATATCCCCTCGTCGAGCTCGCGAAGCGAGCGAGACAAAACTTAAAATAACTTTATACACAGTATATTAAGCAAGAAAAGCAGGTGGTCCACGAGGAATCTTTGTGAAGATAGCCTGCCTATTTAGCAAGCTATAGCTATAAGGAGAAATATTTTTTTTAATAAAACTAGGTAGTTTTATTTCAAGAATGAATGCTGTCTGTTCACTTGGTGAAAATTGAAAACAACAAACAAAACAAGCCCCGACTAAAAACTCTTCTCCGTGTATATGTGATTCTGACGGATTGGCTTCACAATGTGGAGTCGTATCGTGCTGATGCGCCAATAGCAGGTGCAAGTCTTTCATCAAGACCGCATTGGCTACTAACAGGGCTAGTAGAAAGGCGAGAAAAGGACGATATGTTAGTGAAGTGTTTATGATAAAAAGTTGATAGTCAATTGAATGATTGTCAATACTAAATGACAAAAGTAGTAATAATATTGTAAAGTGTAACAATGTTGCATTTGCAAATGTTCACTTTTAGCAATTTTAAGACGAAGAATCGTTCCGTTACCCCTACGAACTAATTTGTATCTTTTTGTGTTTTCCTACTATCTTTGTAAATATGAGTATGTCTAAACCTTTTCAATCTTATTAGTATGGATGTAGAACAAAGAATCAGTAATCTATTAAAGTTGGGTAAGCTAAGAAGTACGAGTGTGCGTAAGTTAGTACTAAAAGAATTTTTGGAAGCAGGTACGACTGCCATTTCTAGTTATGAAATAGAGAAGAAATTCGAAGATTTAGACAGAATTACTTTGTACCGAACCTTAAAGACTTTTGAAGAAGTTGGGATTATTCATCAAGCGGTGGATGTAAGTGGTCGTTCTAAATATGCTATTTGTTCGGAGGATTGTTCGACGCATCAACATGAAGACCACCATGCGCATTTTTATTGTAAAAAATGTGAAAAGACAGTTTGTCTAGATAATGTAAAAATACCTCGTCCTAATCTGCCAGCAGACTTTCAATTGGAAGACAGTCAATTGGTTTTGTCAGGTGTATGTGGGGCATGTCGATAATATTTTACCAAAAAAAATTAATAGAGATGTACCAAAAATTAATGATATTGGCAATAATTCTTTTAGGCTTAGCGAGTTGTTCTGTACCAAAGAAAGCTACTTATGTAGAGCCAGTGATTAGTGCCAAGCCGCTAGAAACAGAAACGGATAAAGTAACTTTGAGTAAAGTTGTTGATGAGTATAGCGTACCGAAATCATTTGTCGTTATTAGGTAAAATCGACGAATAAATTCCCCGTTACTTTAAAAAAATCCACCATATTTTGTAATTAGAATAGGATGTAACGCCATATTCTAATCTGTTCTTTTTACTATTTCCACACATCTTTCTTTCCTATAAAATAACTACCTTTTTTTCTTTTGTCTAAAGAAAAAACTTGTTTGTCCCATTTTTACAAAAACTATGGAAACTTTTAAACCTTTTATAGTTTCCTAAGTTTTAATGCCATAAGTTTGCGATAGAAATCGAAATTATAAAACGATTAATGGATACAGAAATTCAAATATTAAAAAAAGCGGAAGACCTCTTTTTGCGCTATGGGCTAAAGAGTGTGACGATGGATGACATCGCCCGCAAGTTGGGTATGTCCAAAAAGACCCTGTATCAATATGTGGAGAATAAGACAGATTTAGTATCCAAGATAATGATGGCGCATATTGCGGAGGAGAAAAAAATGATGGAGGAGGTACAAGCTAGTTCAGGAGATGCTATTGAAGAAATGCTAAAAGTCGGAAGGTATGCTATCCAACAACTGCGGAAATTATCTCCAACATTGGTTTATGATTTACAAAAGTATTATCGAGATATTTGGTTGCTTTTGCAAAAATTACATCGAGGGCATGGACAACAGATGATTCGAGAAAATATCGAAAGAGGAAAAACACAAGGTGTGTATAGAAAAGATGTAAATGCAGAAATATTAGCAAAAATGTACGTAATGAGTTCGTTTTCGCTAGTCGATGAGGAATTATTTCCATTAAAGGAATTTAATAAAGAAAAGCTTTTTATGGAGTTCATCAGATACCATATCCATGGAATCGCTTCTGAAAAGGGCTTGGAATTGTATAAGAAACATATTCAGAAGATTTCTGAGAACTCACTTGTTTAGGAGTTTGAATCAGAAATTTAAGCGACGAATAAATTCGACGGGTACAGATAAATTTATTTTGAGGATTTTTTATAAAAATTATAGCAAACTTGACAAATAGGTTGTACGGATTAGGCTGATTGAGCTGATTAAACGGATTTCTAAACACGACTTTTAAAAATCCGTATTTAAATCCGCCTAATCCGCCCAACCTATCCTCCTGAATAGATAGCTAATTATTATTAAATCTCTTTTCTATTTTTATCTGTACCCGACAAATAAATTGTCGGTACAAAATAAGAACTTATAAAATGAACCTGACTATTAAGAAATCACTAGCGACTGTTATTTTTTGTTGTTTGCTACAATTGATGTATGCGCAACAGTCAGTCGAAATGACGCTCGATAAAGCAGTAGAATATGCACTTACCAATAGTGACGAAATCAGAATTGCACAGTTAAAAATTGAAGATGCAGAGCAACTTATTTTGGAAACGAGAGCAACTGGATTGCCCCAAATAAATGCTGAAGCAAGCCTGAATCGTTATTTGAAAGTACCAGTTTCGGTTTTGCCTGATGCTTTTGTCGATGCTTCTAGAGGGCCAGATGGAGAACTACCAGAAGGCTTTTCCCGCCAAATTTCTTTTATTCTAAAAAATCAATTTCAAGGAAGTGTTAACTTAAACACCATGGTGTTTGATGGCAGTTTCTTTACTGGGTTGAAAGCAGCAGGTTTATCTCGAACCTTAGTGCAAGACGAGTTGGCCGCTAAACAGCAAAGCATTAAAAATAGAGTGATAACGGCTTATTTGCCGATTATTTTATTAACCGAGAATCAGAAAATTTTAACTAAAAATATAGCGAATGTAGAAAAGTTGAGAAACGAGACAAGCGCTTTGTATAAGGAAGGATTTGTAGAACAATTGGATGTAGATAGGTTAGATTTAACGGTAGCTAATTTGCAAGTAGAAAAAGAAAACTTAGAGCGACAGATAGCTACGACGATGATTAATTTAAAGCAAATCATGAATTTTCCAATTGATAGAGAATTGATTATTAAAGATAATCTAGGAAGAGAAGTGCCTGTGCCAACCAGTAAAGATTTAAGAGGGCCTATCAATTATTATAATCGACGAGAATATAAGGTTGCCGAAACGGGTATTCAGTTGAATGAATTAAATGAAGAGTATGTGAAGAATACTTATTTGCCTTCGTTGCGTTTAAATGCTTCCTATAATCAAGCCTTTCAAGGAGATAGAATATTCAATGACCCGAATAGTTTTTGGGCCCCTACGGCACTTGTAGGCTTGTCTCTAAGAGCGCCCATTTTTGATGGTTTTGGCAAAAGAGCAAAAATACAAAGAGCGAGGTTAAAGTCTGAAATAGCACGTACCCAGCATTTACAACTCGCTCGGTCGATAGATGCAGAAGTGGCGAATGCAAGAATTGATTATGAAAGTGCCTTAGATAGAGAACAAAGTCAGCGTCGAAATATGGAATTGGCAGAGCGAATTTATACAACGACCCAAGTTAAATATAAAGAAGGAGTCGGTTCTAGTTTAGAGATTTCACAAGCCGAACAAAGCTTATTTGCGTCTCAGCGCAATCATTTACAAGCCTTATTTGATTTGCTGATAGCGAAGTTGACCTTAGACGTAGCCTTAGGAAATTAACTGTAGTGCCAAGCTCCGCTTGGTGACTTGGACTTGATAAAATCAAACAAAATGCCTTTAAAAAGAGTGCAGTTTTCTGTCCTGTTTATTTTACTAATGATAAGCAATCCTTTGATTGCACAGGAATGGGAATTGGAAAAAGATAAAGGAGGTATTAAAGTTTTTACTAGAAAGGTAGAAGGCTATGCGATTAAAGAATACAAAGCCATTACTACTTTAAAAACGACAATTGAAGATTTGGTCAAATTGATGAAAAATCATGAGGACTTAAAATCGTGGTTTGTCAAGTGTCCGATAAGTAAACGATTGAAAAAAGTATCTGAAGATGAATATTATGTCTACTTCTTAAACGATGCGCCTTGGCCTGTTTCGGATAGAGATAATATTACTAAAATGACTTTTGAATTATTGGACAATGGGACTCAGTTAATTCATCTACAGGGGATACCCGACTATTTACCTAAGAAATCAGGCGTTGTTCGATTGCCAAGAATGGAAGCTAAGTGGATGTTTGAACCCCAAGCGAATGGCATGGTCAAAGTTACGCAACAAGTTTTAGCAGATTTAGGCGGCAAAGTACCCGGATGGTTGGTCAATCTTGCGATAGTAGAAGCACCCCACGAGACGTTAAGTAATTTGAAGAAAAGAGTAGAGAATAGAGAGTAGAGACCATTTCATTGAGAGATTTACTCCGTCTCTAATCTCTATTCTCTACTCTCTAATCTCACAACAATAAATCACTCAATAACAGTTATAAAAAATGAAGTATTTACTATCTCTTATCACCTTGTTTGTATTGCTTGTTGCCTGTCAGCAAGAACAGCAGGTGGACCCCAATGCAATTCCTAAAGACCTAAAAGGTAAAAAAGAATTTTTAAAAAATAAGAAAGCAGAATTACGTCAATTGACACAGTTGATTAAAAAGACAGAAGGAGAAATTGATGCGTTGATTCCTGATGACCAAAAGATTCGAACTTTAGTGACCACCACAACAGTTCCAGTCAAAGACTTTGAACGATATGTGGAAATTCAAGCAGCAGTAGAGGCAGATGATATGGTGGCAGCAAGTAGTGAAACAGGTGGTCGAATCTTGCGCATGAATTTTAAAGAAGGCGACAATATCCGCAAGGGGCAATTGGTGGCTAAACTTGATTTAGAGCAAATTGATAAACAAGTAGCCGAATTGCAAACATCTATGACGCTAGCCAAAGATGTATTTGAAAGACAAGAGCGATTGTGGAAGCAGAATATAGGTTCTGAATTGCAATACTTAGAGGCTAAAAATAATGTAGAACGCCTTGAAAAGACTTTGGAAACCATCGAATTCCAAAAAACAAAGGCGAATGTTTATGCACCAATTTCTGGTGTGGTAGAAATGGTGATGTTAAAGCAGGGAGAGATGGCTTCACCGGGAATGCCTATTGTGCAAATTTTAAATACCAACAAAGTAAAAGTAGTTGCAGATATTCCAGAAACCTATCTTGGAAAAGTTAAAAGTGGTCAAATGGTGACGATTAAATTTCCTGCATTGGACAAAGAAATTCAAGCAAAAATAAGTCAGCTAGGACGTACTATTGACCCTGCCAACCGAACTTTTGAAGCACAAATCAATTTGCCAAACGGAAAAGGAATGTACAAGCCGAATCTACTGGCATCTATGTTATTAAATGATTTTTCTGCGAAAGGCGTTCCTGTAATACCTGTTGAAATGGTGCAGCAAGAAGTAAGTGGAAAAGACTATGTATACATCAAAACAGCAGGTGAAAAAGGAGCAGTAGCAACAAAAGTATTCGTCGAAACAGGTGAAAATTATAATGGCGAAGTGATTATTAAATCAGGCTTAACAGGAGGCGAAGAAATGATTTTGGAGGGCGCAAGAGGTTTAGCTGAAAATCAGTTGATAAAGGTGGAAGGCTGAGAGGTGGAGAGGTGGAGAGGCTGAGAGGCGGAAAGGCTGAGAGGCGGAGAGGCTGAAAGGCGGAGAGGCGGAGAACGTTTTTGTTTACAAAAAATCATTAAGCAAACACCGATTGAATACATCTAAGAACAAGTCCTACAAGGCACTCGACCTATTTTGAATGTCTAACATATACGACCTACAAAATAGGTCAAAAGGTAAATAAGGTATAGAGGTAGAAAGGTTGAAATGCCAAATGCCTGTGCTAAAATCAATCAGTAGTAAATTACGGATTGAATACATCTAAGAACAAGTCCTACAAGGCACTCGACCTATTTTGAATGCCTAACATGTACGACCTACAAAAAATCCTGTTATCCTGTTATTATGATAGATAAAAAAAGCTTAAAAACCTTCAGTCTAACTTCTTTGGCTGTCGATAATGCGACAAGTATTTTTATACTGACGGTAATGGTATTATTCTTTGGTTATTCTTCTTATCGGAATATGCCGAAGGAGCAATATCCTGAAGCGAATATTCCAGTAGTGTTCATTAGCACGCCTTACTTTGGTAATTCGGCGGCGGACATTGAGAATTTGATTACTCGACCGATTGAAAAAGAATTAGTGTCTCTGAAGGGCATCAAAGATGTGAAATCCAATTCTATGCAGGATTTTTCGGTGGTGATAGCAGAGTTCAACTCTGACCAACAAGCGGAAGACTGTGTGCGACGGGTGAAAGATGCCTTGGATAAGGCGAAGAAAGAACTGCCGACCGATTTAGACCAAGACCCACAAGCGGAGGAAATCAATTTTGCGGAGTTTCCTGTGATGACGGTGAATATTTCAGGAGATTTTGAAATGGATGTTTTAAGAAATTATGCCGAAAGTGTACAAGACGAGTTGGAAAGTTTGCGTCAAGTGATGCGGGTTGATTTAAAAGGGGCGCAAGAAAGAGAAGTAAAAATAGATGTGGACTTACCAAAAATGGAATCTTTGAAAGTTAGCTTTGGAGATATTGAGAATGCGGTAAAATCAGAGAATATTACGATGTCTGGCGGGGAAATAAGTCGGAATAATTTCAAGCGAGCGATTCGAGTAGTAGGAGAATTTGAACAAGTGTCGGAATTGGAGAATTTGATTGTTAAAAGTGAGAATCAGCGTCCCATTTATTTAAAAGATATAGCCAAAGTAACCTATGATTTTGAGGAAAGAAAGAGTTATGCTAGAGCCGATGGCAAACCAGTAATCTCTTTAGATGTGATTAAGCGTTCTGGACAAAATGTATTATTAACGGCGGATAACATTAATCTCGTCGTAGAGAAAATGCAAAAGGAATTGCCAGAAGAATTGTCTATTACAACGTTCAATGATGCTTCTGTATATACACGAAATGAGTTAGCTAATTTGGAGAATAGTATCATCATGGGCGTTTTGTTAGTCGTCTTAGTTTTGCTCTTTTTCTTAGGTTTAAGAAATGCACTTTTTGTAGGTTTAGCGATTCCTATTTCGATGCTGACGGGTATTTTATGGTTGAATATTACAGGGCAGTCCATGAATATTATGGTGCTATTTGCCTTGATTTTGGCCTTAGGTTTATTGGTAGATAATGCCATTGTGGTCGTAGAGAATATCTACCGATATATGACAGAAGGATATAGTGGACAAGAAGCGGCAAAGTATGGAACAGGAGAAGTTGCTTTACCGATTATAGCATCGACGGCTACGACCTTGGCTGCTTTTATTCCTTTGTTAATCTGGCCGGGAGTGATGGGGGAATTTTTAAAATATTTCCCGATTACCTTAATTATTGTTTTATCCTCTTCCTTATTTGTAGCATTAGTCATTAATCCTGTTTTTACTTCTCGTCTGATGAAAGTAGACGAACGAGCAGAAACAAAAGAAGGAAGAGCGGCTAAGCGAAATAATGTATTGCTTGGTTCGCTAATCCTATTAGGAATTGCCTTATTTGGTCATTTTACGGGCGCTTTGTGGTTGCGTAATCTGGTAGGAATGGCATTGATTATCCAATTACTATATTTCTTTCTTCTACGACCAGCCGCTTTTGTTTTTCAAAATAGAGGTTTACCTGTTTTAGAGAATATTTATAATAAATTTATCAGCGGCGCATTACGCATACCAGGATTAATTTTTGCAGGAACGATTGCTTTATTATTTGGGTCTTTGTTTTTGCTACAAATGTTTATGCCTAAAATCGTTTATTTCCCTTCTGGTAATCCGCAGTTTGTAAATGTATTTGTAGAAATGCCAATGGGAAAAAGTATTGAAGCAACGAACGACTTGATGCTACAATTAGAAAAAGAGGTAGAGGAAACCATTGCGCCTTATCGACATATTGTAACCGCGGTATTAGCCCAAGTAGGCGAGAACACGGGTGACCCTAATGGTATGCCAGAACCAGGCGTAACCCCTAATAAAGCCAGATTATCAGTCGCTTTTGTGCCGACAGAAGAACGTGGTGGGATTTCTACTTTTGAAGTGATGGAAAAAATTAGAGATGCCGTACAAGGAAAAGTCCCTGGGGCACAAGTAACCGTAGTGAAAAATTCGGACGGACCTTCTACGGGATATCCGATTAACCTAGAATTGAGAGGAGAGAATATTGATGAATTGGCAGTTCTTTCCGAACAAGTTATCGCATACATTAACGAGCAAAGTATTACAGGTATCGAAGAATTACAACCTGACGTTCGATTAGGGAAACCAGAATTAACCGTAAAGATAGATAGAGAAGCAGCAAGGCGCTATGGAGTGTCTACGTTTGCCATTGCAGATGCTATTCGGACGTCTGTTTTTGGTAAAGAAATATCGAAGTTTAAAGAAGGGGAAGATGAATACCCGATTTTTATTCGATTAGATGAAAAGTATCGGAATAACATTACGGACCTTTTAAATCAGCGCATCACTTTCCGTAGTCCTGCTAGTGGAAAAATCAGTCAAGTGCCTATTTCAGCGGTAGCGAATGTTAAATTTAATTCGACTTATAGTTCGATTAAGCGAAAAGATGAAGAAAGAATGATAACCGTTTTCTCAAATGTCTTAGAAGATTACAATGCGATTGAAATAGTAGATGAATTGCGCGATTTAATGGCGGATTATCCATTGCCAGCAGGGGTGACTTATGCTTTTACAGGAGAACAGGAGCAACAATCAGAGGACAGTTCCTTTTTAGGTACTTCGTTCTTGATTGCTATTTTTGCGATTTTTATTATCATCGTAGCACAGTTTAATTCTATTTATTCGCCTTTTATCATCATTCTGTCCATTCTGTTCAGCACAATTGGGGTATTTTTAGGATATACCATTTCAGGGATGGACTTAAATATTATTTTCACAGGAATCGGAATTATCTCACTGGCAGGAATTGTAGTGAATAATGCCATCGTTTTGATTGATTATATCAATTTAGTGGTACAAAGAAAACGGGAATCACTAGGTTTAGCGGATATGATGGATATGACCAAAGCAGATGTAAAGGCATGTATCATAGAAGGTGGAGCGACCCGTTTGCGTCCTGTACTAC
This sequence comes from uncultured Saprospiraceae bacterium, assembly GCA_938010785.1. Lineage (GTDB taxonomy): Bacteria > Bacteroidota > Bacteroidia > Chitinophagales > Saprospiraceae > JAFMDF01. Next base: position 7,042 of record CALLVC010000244.1, on the reverse strand, counting down.
TAACTGCCATTACGACGATTTTGAGTTTGATTCCCTTAGCCGTCGGTCTTAATTTTAATTTTACGACGTTAATTACGGAGTTAGACCCACATATTTTTTTTGGTGGTGACTCCAATGCGTTATGGGGACCACTGGCATGGACGGTGATATATGGTTTAGTCTTTTCTACTTTCTTGACCTTGATTGTAATACCAGCAATGTATTGGTTGGCTTACCGCTTGAAAGCAGGCGTTGGGTGGGTGTTTGGGGGGAGAAAGAAGAAGGGAGTACAAAAAAATGACATAGAGATAAATGTAGTATAAGCCCACAACGCATTAAGAGGCAATATTGAAAGCTGTTGTGTCGTAATGCCGTTGTGAGCGATTAACTTTGTACAAGTATTAGTGGACATTTAGATTTTGTAAAAGAATTTATTTCTTAATAAGCGTAATGCAAAAAAAACAATCCATACAAGAAATCGTTTTCACAAATCTCCACGAAAAAGATTTTGAATTTTCAGTAGTGACCAATAAGGAGGTACTTAGAGATAATATAATTGAAAACATCAATCCATTTCAACCATCTCGACTACATTATTATGCCATCTTGTTTATTATAGAAGGAGAAGGTAGGCACTTTATAGATTTCAAAACTTACGAATACAAGAGAGGGAGTATTATTTTTGTAGCGAAGGGGCAAGTCCATGCTTTTGAGCGAAATGAGGACCGACGAGCCATCTTCTTTGGATTTACAGAAGCATTTTTGGAAAAAAACAGTTTAGGGTCGAATTTAATTCAGCAAATCAATTTATACAATTACCATTTATACTCCCCGCTTTTACAGTTAGCGCCTGAAGAAATGCCTTTTATGGAAATCGTGGTAAATAGAATATCAGAGGAGTTTCATGCACCCGACGATTTTGCCACGGAGGAAATCATTGCGTCGATGTTAAAAATCTTTTTATTATCAGCCGAACGTATCCGTCGGAAAACGACTTATCAATCTGTTCATCCAACGTATTATCCTACCTTTTTAGCCTTTCAAAAATTATTAGACCAATATCTAGTGAAGAACAGAAAAGTGCTATTCTACGCGCAGCAGTTACAAATATCCACGAAGAAACTAAATCGAATCACGCAAGAAATTATCAAAAAGCCAGCCAAGCAGTATATTAATGAGCGCCTCATTATGGAAATGAAAAGACTGCTGATAAATACGGATTGGAACATCCAAGAAATTGCCTACCAAACAGGATTTGAAGAACCCACCAATTTTGTAAAATATTTTAAAAAAGAGACCAATTTAACACCTTCTGCTTTTCGGAAAGCCTTTTAAAAAATTGTTGAAAGTCGATTTGTAAAATATTGTTTGGAATAAGCTTAAATAAGTATAACAATGTAATCAATTTCAGATAGGTGTGCTCAAGTCATTGATGATTGTATATATTTTTATAAAAATATATTTGTCCCGTTTTAACCATTTTAATCCTCGTTTTAACCTATCCGCCAACCTTCCTTTACCCTTATCTTTGCAGTATTGATTTATTAAGGAAAATGACTGTTATGAAAAAAGTAAAGCTTAATAAACGAAAAACCAATCGAATAGTATTTATTTTACTTGTTTTAACGCTCTTTGTAAGTAATATCACTCAATCCGCCGCTAACACCAATTCAAGTATATTTGATTTGATGAGTCACGCCGAAGTGCTTGATTTAACCATTGAGACCAACTGGCGTGCCTTTGACGGAAATCGTAGAAGTGCAACAGAATACCCTGCGACGTTATACTTCAAAGACCAATATGGGCAACCTAGTAATTGGTTGTTAAAAGTGTGTTTGAGAGGAAACTTCCGTAGAATGCAGTGCGGAGAGATACCACCCTTAAAACTAAATTTCAAAAAGAAGGCTTTAGCAGCAGCAGGCTTGTCAAAGTTTGATGATTATAAATTAGTGACGCATTGTATTACCGACAAAGCGGCTGCAAAAGAACTGGTATTAAAAGAGTTTTTGGCGTATAAATTATACAATAGTTTAACGGAAAATAGCTTTAGAGTACAGCTCTTAAATATTACGTTCAAAGACACCCAAACAGGAGAGACGCTTCAACAAGCTGGTTTTATCATAGAAGATACTGCGGAATTGAGAAATAGACTAGGGGCAGAAAAAGTGGAAGACACCTTTAGTATGCCTGCAGAACGCTTTGACCAAGACGAACTTCGGCAAGTAGCGATTTTTCAATATGCTATTGGCAATTTTGACTGGCGTTTGTCAACTGGACGAAATTTGAAATACGTCCAAAAAGATGGAGCAATTATAGCTATCCCTTACGATTTTGATTTTTCCGTTTTTGTAGATGCACCTTATGCGACTTTAAATTCCAACATCGGTATGAAATCCAAATCTGATAGAATCTATTTAGGTTTTGAAGAAGCAGTACCTAATTTAATACCTCAGATAGTGGCATTTAAAGCGCAGCAACCCAAATTACTCCAAATTATCAGTGATTTCGAACTACTCAATCGGAAGACTAGAAAAAAGCTAGAAAAGTACCTTAATAGCTATTTTGATAATTACCAGTTCATTAAATGGCCGGTGTATCAATTGGCAGATAAGATGGGCGATTGATTTCTCTAGTTTCCTACACGAGAAAAAAGGGTTTAAAGATATTAAGTGAGTTTTAAATCAGAAGCACCAGCAGTTTTGTTGGTGCTTTTTTGGTTTTAGCTGGGTAATAGATATTTAAGAAATAACTCCATTATGATTATAAAATTCTTAGTTTTGATTTTTTTTAGCAATTAGTTTTCATGTCCAATACACACGAGAATATCATAGAACTTAAAGACAAAACAACCTTAGGCATCACTACCTTCAAGGCAAAAAAATCTAATTCCCCAACCCTCCTAATCTACCCAGCCTTCGGCGTAAAAGCCACCTACTACAAGCACTTCGCCCAAGCACTTAGCGACAAAGGCATCACCGTTGTCACCGCAGACCTCCATGGACATGGCCTATCCTCCGTCCGCCCAGACAAAGAAAATAACTATGGGTTTTTAGCCATGATAAACGATTTAAAAGCAGTAGCGGATTATTTAAAAGAAGCAAATCCGAAGACTAAAGTCTATGTTTTAGGGCATAGTATCGGTGGGCAAGCTGGCAGTTTAGCGGTAGCCAAATATCCGACTAGCTTTGCAGGTTTGGCGATGATAGGTTCGCCGAATGTGTATTATAAAGGTTGGTCGGGATTTCATTATTATCGACGGAAAATAGGCTTAAATTTATTGCCGATGATTGGACAGATAGTTTCGATACTACCTAAGTTTAAAATTGGTGGGTATTATACCACGCAGCGACAAATGCAAGAATGGGGATATACTGGTAAAACAGGAATATATAAAGTTATTGGGGATGATTTTGATTATGAAAAGGCGATGAGCGAGGTTAAGATTCCTATTTTAGCGATAGACATTGAAGGAGACTTGATGGCACCCAAAGCGGCGATAAGAAACTTGTATCAGAAATTTGCTAGTACCAGTTCCTTATCCACTTTGACGTTAACTAAAGCAGCCACGGATGTCAAATTATCGCATATTAATTGGCCGCGAACGGCGAAGGAGGTGATGGTGAAAGCCGTCAACAATTGGATTAATGGCTTAAGTTAATTTAGCGTATGTCTAAATGTACTGTTATGTTATTTAAACATCCGCTTTGGATATAAAATTAATTGAATAAAATTAAATTCCAGTACCCCAGCAGATAAATCAAGTCCATCTTTCACATTGATTTTTAGATTTGGGAAATACCGTAAATTCGTTCGAAAATACCACCAGTCTTTATGAGTAGGGCGAATGTCCCAGCCGAAAATAATGCCATAGCTTAATTTTTTCTGTTGGACATTAAAAACTTCTACATCTTCAAATCGTTCTTTGGCGGATAAAATTTCGTAACTCAATATAGGACCTAATAAGGGGACAAACCCTTTGTAATCAAAAAGTCCTCTGGATAATTCTAAGGCAAAGGAATTTCGCTTAATATTTTGTATGGCCCCAAATCCACTTTTAGCAGAACGATAAGTTCGCCAGCTAACATTAGCATTCAAATTAGGCTTATGCCAAAAATAACCAAGGGCCACATCAGCCATAATTGGTGCATCAAAATTATTGAGGTAACCAATATAAAATTTGAATTCAGTTAACTGGCTCATCTTTTTAATATTAAATCGGCGGCCAATGGCTGCGCCAAGGTTTTGATTGGGCTTCTTAGAAATCGAAAAATTGGTCGCTCGACCAGTTTTGTTTTTTTGATGCCCAATCACCTTGGCAGTTAACAAGTCAGGACGAACTTCCACAGTCTTTAAAGTAATTCCCGTTTTCTTTAATTGAATCGTCGCACCATTTAATAATCGAAGTGAGGCAATGGTATAATCTTTAGATGCATAGCCCAAGTAAGAAAATCGAACGACTTGCTCTTCATTAATAGTCCCATTTAAATATAATTCAAAAATACCGTTTGCATCGGAGATAGTTCCTGTGATTGAAAATAGACAGCATAAAGTAGTTGGGTGAAATTTGGTCGTAAAATACGCAAGTAGGCGGAAAAAAATAAATCTATAGATTTTATTTTCATTATTATTGAATAATCGTCCTGTGAGAAAGGAGTTCTAAATTTTTTTTAAATAAATCTTTCTATTAAATATAATAGCACAAATAATGCTTAAATGCTTTATAAAAGAGGGACTTAGAGTTTTATTAGACAGGTAGGAAAGGACAGCAAGGAAAAGACATTTTTACAATTCGTAAAAAGAATATTTGCTTTAATGGTATATTTATCAATATATTTGTGTCTAACGATTTAAGAATCGGGCTTAGTATTTTGACAAAATTATTTTCTAACCCTTATCGGTTAAATTTATGTTAAGAACTTAATAAAACGAGCGACAAGTTTGATTTATTATTATCTTGGCAACATATTTGTTTTACTACTAAACAGATTTCATTAAATCTAATTATTTTTTTCTTCACTAAAATTCGTTCTATAGGTTATAAACTTTACACTTAACAGATTTTAATATTATTTTCATTAAAATACTATAAGTATGCAAGTTATGCCGTTGAACGACCAACAGTTAATCGCTCAGTACCTAAAAGGAGATGAGCGTGCCTTCGAGACCCTTCTTTCTCGTCACAAAGATAAAATCTATACTTCTATATACCTTTTTGTTAAAGACACTGCTTTAGCGGAAGATATCTTTCAAGAAGTTTTCATCAAGATTATTGATACTTTACGTAAAGGTAAATACAACCATGAAGGAAAATTTGTCCAATGGGCACTTAGAATTTCCTATAACATGTGTGTAGATTACTTCCGTCGTTCTAAAAGACGACCAAAGGTTTCTCCAACAGAAACATTTGATATCTTCGATGTATTACAAAATCCTGAGCCTAACGCTGAGCAAACAATTATCAAGAGTCAAACACACGATAAGATTCGTAGTTTAGTTGACCAATTGCCAGCAGAGCAAAGAGAGGTAGTAATTTTACGTCACTATGCGGATATGAGCTTCAAAGAAATCGCTAAATTGACTAGAGTAAGTATCAATACTGCTTTAGGTAGAATGAGATATGCCTTGATTAACATCCGTAAGATGGTAGAAGAAAAAGAAGTAAGTTTATTACAGTAAGAAGATTTCCAATTTCTCAAACTTGCCCGCTGCGCAGTCAAGCAGGTTAGTACTATACCAGACGTTGTTGTTGTCAACAGCCAAAAAAATATATAAGTCAATCGAATGCACCCCTTTTATTCGATTGTCTGTTAAGAATTACCAATCAAACCGATTTTAAGTATAAAACCTTCTGTGCAGATGTACAGAAGGTTTTTTTATTAAATTTAAGCTCATACCCAACCTTTTTGCTGCCATTCGTAGTCTTATAAAATAAAAAACAAATCATGAGACTATTATCCATTCTTTTTTATTGTTTAATCTTCTGCACTTTGAGTTGCAGCAAAGAACAATTAGCCAATCGAGCAGTAGTAGATTGTAAAGTGATAGCAGGTGCTAAAATTTTGCCAGAAGATGACCTTCCTTGTAGCTATAATATGGTTTATAGTTATAGAGGAGAATTGTATACACATTGTGTTTGTTGCGCATGTTTTAGGTGGATACCACCTGTTAATTGCGAAGGCGAAGTTTTATGTGAATTTCCAGACGATTGCTGGAGAGAATTTCTGGAAGAAGCGGAATACTTATATGCTATTGAAGAAATTTGCCAATTTCTCTAATTGATTAAGATAAAGAAGAGCATTATTGAGACAACTGTTAGCGAATCAAAGTAAAATCCCCTCTAAATATTTCCGTCACTTTATCAATATACTCAATTTCAGCAAAGTAAATAAATACATCAGTCGATAGTTGTTGACCGTTATATTCCCCGTCCCAACCGATGCCATTACTTAAAGTGAAATTATCCTTTTTGTAAACTCTAGCACCATCTCGTGAATAGATTTCAAAGCGCAACACCCTGTTTATTTCCTGTCCACCAAAGAGATTTAATTGATCATTGATACCATCTCCATTTGGAGAAAAAGTATTGGGGACAAAGAGTTTTCTGGCTTTTAAAACAGCAATAGCAATTTCATCTTCTGCCGAACAGCCTGTTGTTTCATCGGTAACGATTACGCTATAGGTAGCATTGGAAAAAGGCCGAGCACTAACTGTCGCACAATCCAAGCAGCTTAAAGAATCTGTCGTAAACCATTCGTAAGTGACCAAACGGTTGGCAGTTGCTTTTAATTCAACGGTTTGCCCGATGGTAATATCCATATCCGCACCAAGATTAACGGTCACTTCGGGCGGATTATTAATGATGACTTCCTCAAAAGTCTTTTCGCAGCCCTTATCGTCTTGCATAAGGACTGCGTAAGTACCGGCGCTAAGATTCGTAATTTCCATATTATTGATGAAGCCTTGGTTATTGACTGAAAACCGGTAGGGCGCCGTTCCTCCGGTTGGATTATTAAAGATAATGGTGCCACTATTTGCTCCTCCAGGACAGGTCACATCTTGACTA
>CALLVC010000243.1 GCA_938010785.1 uncultured Saprospiraceae bacterium | reverse complement strand
AATAGCCATCATTCCTAAGGTAGCCCCCAACAAATTGGAATAAGCATCTTCCACAGAGAAACTAGAGAATCGTTCAGGCACAAAAGGAATAGAAGAAGCGCCGTACCAGGTAGCTATTTCATGCCAAACGGATAAATCATAGGCTATTTTGCCAGCTAATTGCCGAGCAGTCTTTTTTGTAATATCTGAAGGAATTTTAAGGGACAATGTTTTTAAACCACCTTCGTGGCCCAATACTTTTAAGACATTGCCTTCCGTTTTATTTTCGATAATTAGGTTATATAGGTAAGCAGTCCAATCAGCCTGGTCCCGAACATGCCCCATATCAATAAAACCACCATTTCTGGTGTAAATAATACCGTTACCTTCCCGTTTCTTTTTATCGCCTAAATATTTATGGTTGCCCAAATCACTGAGCCCAATAACTTCTGTCAATTTAAAACCAGGTACCCCCATCATTTTCATTTCTGCACCAAAAGAACAGCAAGTCCGAATAATTCGCGGAGGAGGAGTCTCCATCTTTTTAGAAGATAACATTGGTTGCTTTGCCCAAATACAATTGGTACATAGTAAAAAAAGAAAGATGGTAAATAGTGAGGATTTCATATATCTTATTACCGTAAAATTAACTTTTAGTTTATGGATACAAAGGTAGGAATTTAAAAGTTGTAATAAGACAGTGATGAGTCGTAAATCAGCTAAAAGGCTGAAATAAAGCCATTGGAATTATAAGTGTCATTCCATTAAAAAAAACGTGATATTTACATAGTAGGATGCCTATATATTATCAGCACATTTTGAATCAGCACATCATTAGGATTATGGATTTATCTAAATTATCGGCCTTTATTCAAGTCAATTGGTTTTTAAATGAAATTAAGCTTCATTTATTACAAAATAAAGGAGGAAGATTGGTTTACAGAATTAGTGCCGAACAAGGAGTGTATGTATTAAAGTTATCCAATTCAGCAAAAACCTATGAAGACATGATGCAGGACCTGTACATTTTTGACAGTGACCAACAACTTGGGTTTACCAATATACCAAAATTACTAAAGACAAAAGACAATAGTACCATCGTTTCTTATAAGGATAAATATGGATTTATCATGGAATATATTGATGGAGGAATGCCAAGCGACACTAAGGAAAATTGGAAAAAAATTGCCCTACTTACCGCTCAACTACATAAGATTAAGCATGCTAAATACAACACTAGCTTGACGCAAGCCTCGGAAAAAGCGTGGATTCAAACACAAGCTCAAAAGCTTCCATTTGGTAAAGCCTATAAGCATTTGTTTGATGGATTAACAGATTTTTCAGCCTTTCCTCAAACATTCATTCATACGGATATTGGTTTACATAATTGTGCTATAAATAAAAAGGGGGAGCTATTTTTTCTTGATTGGGATGGAGCAGGAATTGGTAGACGTATATTGGATATTGGTTTTCCGCTTATCTCACAGTTTGTAAAAGACCAAATTATCCAAGAAGAAAATATTCAATCTTTTTACAAGACTTATTTTAAGCACACGGACATTCCCGTATTGAGGAAAGAAAAGGAAGCTATTTTTGATGCTTCTCTTTTCTTTTCTCTTATATATGTTCCCTATGGGGATATTTACAAAAATTGGGCAAAAATACAATTCGCCGTAAAGCACAAAGCACATCTATTGTCTTTGATACTTACTTTATAGTGATGATTGGTAGGATGATTGACCACTAACCACTTATCTCCTATATTCCACCTTCACACCAGCATCTAAGTTAGTAATTTTCACTTCGGTTCTTCTATTTTGCTGATGTTCTGTTTCGTTACAATCAACACCATCAGCACAATGATTTTTCAATAACGACTCTCCATAACCTTTACCTGTAAGTCTATTTCTTGTAATCCCTCTATTAATCAAATATTGCACCGCAGCATTTGCTCTTTTCTGAGATAATTTTTCGTTATAAGTAGGATTACCACGACTATCTGTATGAGAATAAAGTTCAATTTCCATACTTGGATACTGAATCAGAATATTGACTAAATTATCTAATGCGGTCGAAGCATCACCTCTAATCGTTGCCTTATTAAAATCATAATACACATCTTCCAAAGTAATGACTTGTCCTACTTCATAAGTCTCTATTGGAGCCGGCGTAGGTTTAACATTAACGGTAGGTTCCTTTACGGTTTCTACAACAGGCGTAGGATTAGCCACATTTAAATACAAAATAGCGTTTATTGGTTTAGTTGTTTCACAATCCATTGCAGTCGTAGAATACTTCTTTTTATCTTCCTTAAATCGTTCTTTCTTAGCGACTATCTCATAATCACAATTACAATCTAAAAAGAACTTGAAATTACCTTCATCATCAGAGGTAGTGTTTTCATATTCCCCAGTACAAAAGTTAAACAGACTAAGCGCAGCATTTGGAATTGCGCGATTATATTCTTCGTGAATGACCGCTCCATTTACGGCTATTCCTTGGCGTTTTGATAATGGCACTATCCATTCTGGCTTTCGG
>CALLVC010000242.1 GCA_938010785.1 uncultured Saprospiraceae bacterium | reverse complement strand
AAATACGTCCGAGAAGATAAGGGAGTAGATTTGGCGACAATAATCAATAATTAATAATCTATTGATTGTGTATTTTATCTAAGGTATCTTGTATAATCACTGCTGCCACATCGATGCCTGTAGCTTCTTGAAACGCTTTCCAATTGGGAGATGTATTGGCCTCGATTAGGTGAATACCACCAGTTGTATCAATAGCGAGATCTACGCCATAAATACCATTGGCCATGTGGTCTAGAATGAATTCAACAATGACTTGTTGGGGGTTTTCAATTGGGATGAAGGTAGCCCCTTGGGCGGCATTGGCAACGATTTCTCCTTTCTTTTTAACTTTTACAACAAGTCCGATTATTTTTTTATCAATCACAAAGATTCTGTATTCTTTTACGAAAGCAACAAAAGTTTGAAAGAAGATAGGCGTATCAGAATCTGTCCTTTCTTTGAAAAAGTTATTTGTGTAAGCCAGCATTTCAGCGGCTGTTTTTATTAAAGAAATCCCTTTGCCTTGTCTGCCACTGATGGGTTTAACAATCATAGGGAACAGCTTTTTTTCCTCAATGCTAGTAATTAGCTTCAAGGTACTTTCCAAGTCGAAGGCTATAAAGGAGTCCGACCCTGATTGGTCTTCATATTGGCCAATAGTAGATAAGAGCTTAGAACCATTTTTTGCTTTAAATCTAGGAGTCGGGTCACTTATAATACAACCACAGAAGTCTAAGGAATGCGCTAAAATAGAGGTGGAATTGGCTATGCTTTTAACTCCTCTAATATGAAGGGCAGAGAGATTGGCTAAATTTTTTCCTAGATACCGAATAATAGGCTTTTTGGCCCCTCTAATAAATTGATAAGAAACCTTCCTTGGGTCAATTAACAAAACTTTTTTAAAATGCTTTACCGCATTATCATAAATCGCTCGTTTTTCATAGTTTAGTTTAGCGTAAGAGTTAATTGTTACAATACCGAAAGTTAGGTCCATACCCCTATTAACTCTATTTAAGCATAAATATTGTTGTGGTTAATTTAGTAGTAAAGGTTTGCTTATAAAAATGCTTAACTAGACGTTCCTAACAAATTTTGCCGTATCGAACGGCAAAATTTGTAAAAAGGGTTTTAAAGGGAGAGCAAAAATAGATTTTCATAGAAAATCTATTTTTGCTCTCCCTTTAAAACCCTTTTTTGAATTATTTGGACTCGATGTCCAAATAATTCAAGCATTACAATGTTAAGCTATTTTATAAGAAAACCCATTTTTACTAGGTGTATCTAAAATTTATTCTGCCTCAGACAAAATCTGCAACTTAGCAAACTTCAACATCAACCGTCGTTTTGGACTATCAATTTGAGGAAAATTAATCGTCGCAACTTTTTTATCACTACGCCCGTCCACTTGCTCCACCACCCCTTCTCCAAACTTCAAATGCAAAACTTTTTGTCCTTCCTTAATTAAGGCACTAGGGCTAGGTTTGAAATCAGCGACATTGATAGACAATTTAGCCTGTGTTCTTGCTTTTTTAAAGCTACCTGATACACCAGAGCGTTGTGGACGCACAGCAGTACCTGTTTTAGGCTTAGACAAGCTACTAAAGCTACTATCCATGTTATCTATCGGTATTTCATTCAAAAACCGACTAGGAGAGTTATTACTATGTTTTCCATGTCGATAACGACTAGCAGCAAAAGATAAGGTCAAAAATTCTTCTGCTCTCGTGATAGACACATAAAATAATCGTCGTTCTTCCTCCACGGCGGTAATGCTTTTCATCGCCATAAAGGAGGGAAATAAATTCTCTTCGAGTCCAACAACAAAAACAGATTTAAACTCTAATCCTTTAGCAGAGTGGACAGACATTAAAGTCACAAAGTTTCCATTTTCTTCCTCATCTTGGTTGGTATGTAGCGCAATATTTTGTAGATAACTGGCTAAAGATTTATCATCTGTCAAATCAGTCCCTTCTTCTACTTCGTCGTTTTCTACAAATTCTTTGATACCATCTAAAAGCGAAGTGACGTTTTCCAATCTACTTAATCCCTCTACGGAGGTATCAGCTTTTAAAGTCGAAATGATACCAGACTGCCTAGCGGCGTAGGCTGCTAAATCATAGGCATCTGCGGTTTTGGACCTTTGGATAAAAGCATTAATCATGGTTTTAAATGCTCTTATTTTTTTCATGGTTCCTGCGGGTAATTCCACAAAATCCATAGCTTCCCACATCGACATGTCATTCTCTGCTGCCTTCGTGCTGATTTTTGCTACGGTGGTATTACCAATTCCTCTTTTCGGATAATTAATTACCCGTTTTAATGCCTCTTCGTCTTGTTGATTAACGGCTAAGCGTAAATAGCCTAATAAATCTTTAACCTCTTTTCGTTGGTAGAAAGAAGTACCACCAAAAACTTTATAAGAGATATTATATCGTCTTAAATATTCTTCAAAAATTCTGGATTGCGCATTGGTTCGATACAAAATGGCAATATCACTATTACTCATTTGATTTCGACTTTTCTGTTCGATAATAGTATCTGCAATACGCTTGCCTTCCTCCGTATCGGATAAGGCTTTAATCACTTTTATCTTAGTTCCATCTCCTTTATGCGACCAGATTTTTTTCTTGATTTGCTTTTTATTATGC
>CALLVC010000241.1 GCA_938010785.1 uncultured Saprospiraceae bacterium | reverse complement strand
CACCGCTATGGCGAGCCTGCCTGCCGGCAGAGGCAGGCATTTTCAACATAAGCCCGTATGGGTGAACCGCATAGCGGACGGGATGCTAGTAAAAAAGAGGAACTCATAAATGGCTAATTAATTATTTTACTTTGCCTTAGCATTATTACTTTAACAAAATCAAAAGACCCCAAAAAGCAGCCTGTTCAAAACCTGCTTATTAATTAAAGATACCTTGTTTGCAACAGCCCATTCGGTTAGATAACCCCAAAAGAATACGAATGGTGTTGTTGTGAATATAGGTTTTAATCATCTACGCATCCTAAACGCCACTTCAAATCCCTCAATAAAATTTAATATGAGAATCATAAACATCAAAACCTACACCCTTAAAATTCCAATGAAAATCAAACATGCGCAGCACAATAAAACGACGCCCACTTCAGAAGCGGTAATTGTAAAAGTGACAACAGAAAATGGTATCATTGGCTATGGAGAATGTTGTCCAAGAAGCTATGTGACAGGAGAAAGTGTAGCCTCCGTCGTTAACGATATTCAAAAGCATAAAGCGATGATAGAAAAATTGGAGTTACCAGATTTAGCAGCTATAGAAAGGTTAATTTGTAATGAATGTGCTTGTAAAATAGGATTTGCGGCTATTTGTGGGGTAGAATTGGCCTTATTAGACGCCTTTAGTAAGGAACAACAACAGCCTTTAATTTCCATTTTTGGTGGACAGTATCGAGCTACTTACGATTATACGGGCATCGTACCACTACAATCCGTAAACTCGTTGGTCCAATTTTTACCCAGATTACAACATTTTGATTTTAAGCATTTGAAAATAAAAGTGGATAGGAATTTAGAGGATACAATAGACAAATTAGGCATCTTACAAGCAGCTTTTCCAAAGGCAAAGATTCGGTTAGACATCAATGAAGCTTGGACCTTAGAAATAGCTAAACAACAAATCCCTAAACTATTAGCACTTGGGGTCAATACCTTTGAACAACCTTTTCCTAAGCAAAAAGAAAAGGCATTTCAACTATTAACGGCGACTTTCGGAAGTACAGCAAAAATAATGATAGATGAATCGGTTACTTCCTATGCCAGTGCTTGGTTTTTAATACATCATAAAGTTTGTAATCATTTCAATTTAAAAATTTCAAAACATGGCGGTGTTTTTAAGACCCTGAAAATTTATGATTTAATTACTCGAAATGGCTTGACGTGTCAGTTAGGGGCACATTATGGAGAAACCTGTATTTTGACCGCGAGTCAATTAATAGTAGCTGCCTTATGTCCAGAAATATCCATTCATGAAGGTGCATTTGGCACCCATTTGTTAACGACAGATATTGGCAAGCATCCTATACAAATAGATAGCGGTGGACAAATAAATACCGCTTCCATAAACCTGAAGAAATTCGGCTTAGGAGTAGATATTGAAGAGGAAACGGTCGTTAAGCATAGTTCGCCTGTACACTTAGAGGTCAATTAATGCCCTCCTTTCTCATTCCCAACTTGCAAAATCAAATCACAAATCCCTTGAACGGTTGGTTTTTCTTGCAATATTCGATTGATACTTTTTTCGGATACCCTATAAACCGTTTCTAATGCTCCCGCCAAAGACATATAAGCATGCTCGGTTTTAATACGAATGTAATACGCATGATTGTGTAGTTAGTGAGGTTTTTTAAATAATAATAGAAAGACTAAAAACTCACCACTATTTCCGACTAACCCTACTAGCGCCAGAACTTCTCATATCCACTTTAGGATTTCCTAAATAGTTGATGAAAGAACTTCCTGAGGTTTGAGCATCTAAGTGGTCCGTAACATGAATATCCGCAGTACCAGAACCATTAATTTTTATATCCGCTTTTTTGGCTATCAGCCCTTCTGCGTGTAATTGCCCAACTCCAGAGATATTAGCTTCTAAAAGATTAACTTTTCCTGTAAAAGAAGTTTCACAAGAGCCATTTATTTGAAGTTCCAATGTGTTAGCAGTTAGTGGGAAATCTGCTACTCCAGCACCATGCATTAAAATTTCTAAATCCTCAAAATTTAGGGTTTGGTCCGAATGAAAATTGCCGAAGCCGTACGATTGGATAGACTCCAAATTTTCAAAACTGATGTATAGCACGATTCCATTTTTTGGCGTAAGGGTATAGCCTTCTTTAGCCTTAAAGGACAGGGTTTTGCCATCGTCTTCTACACTAAAATTTAAATATTCAATAAGGTTTTCATCTCCTTCTATAGCGGCAGCAGGTGCTCCTTGGCTTAGTTCTACTTTGTAGTTTCCCTCAATCATGATATGCTCAAAGTTATCAACTGGAAAGTCCACTTTTTTAGTAATACCATTTCCTTCTATAATCGTATCACCATTGCCTATACCGCCCGGAGCCAAACTATTTCTGACGACAATCATCCCTGTTAAAATATGTAAAGCGAAAGCGGCTAAAAAGCCTAATAAAATTTTATTACTGATTTTCATAATTATATTTTTTGTGGTAAAGGGCGGAGGGCAAAGGGCTTGGGGCAGAGGGTTAACTAACTGTCCAAAGAACTATGCCTTGTGCTTTTGTTTAACTTTTTAATTTTAGATTAGGGAGGGACAAAGTTTTTTAAATAACTCTTTTCTAACCCAACCGTAAGCGGATGGGTGGCTGGCAGGGGATGGGTTAAAAATTTTACATTTAAAACCCCTCCCATCAACTTGCAGCGCTTTCATTCGCTTTCTGCAAAGCCTGTAAATCTTCAAAGCTAATCCCTAACAGTTCCATCATTTTGAAAACTTCTGGTAGATAATTTTTGAGGAAAGCTTCTTTTTTGATGGCTTTTGTTCTTTCGAGCGCATCTTCCGCTACAAAATAACCGACGCCTCTTTTATTAAAAATGATTTCTTTTTCTTGTAAGTAGCTGAAAGTTCGAGCGACTGTATTGGGGTTTACTTCGACTTGTGCCGCCATTTCTCGAACAGATTGGATACGGTCCCCTCCTTTGAGTTCAGCTGCCAAGATATTTTCACAGATATAATCAGCTATTTGCATATAGATTGCTTTTGGCTTGTTAAACTTCATATTGTGTTAATTTAGATACTTCAATTTTTTTCGTTCATTGCGGTGGTCGCTAAATTGCTACAATTCGGTTTCTCTCAACTTGAAATAACCAAGCAATAGCATGACAGTTGGCGCCAGAATAAAGCCTACAAACTTGGCGTATCTTGGAACAAATTCTTTTGCCGAAGCGACAAAACTTCTAGATGGTTCGACTGGGACCATTTTGCCATCAATCATCATTTCTGGTCGAAAATGATACAAACCATCAAATAAATCTGCGAAAATAATTCTGAAGGAAGTCAGACTAATAAGTGCTACTATGGCAGTGAGAATAATAGCCGCAAAGAGCGTTTTGAAAAAAGCAAATCGTTTAAAGGTGGCTGCACCTGCAAGGAATATAGTTTGTGCAGCTAAATAGGATTTGATAGCAATCAAATTATTTTCTCGAAATGGGGTGAAAGCATCGAATTGATGATTGTAAAAAGTAGTACCAATCCAATTAGCAAATAGAGAGTATAGCCAATAAAAAATGACCAATCCAACGGTATAGGTAATCCCTGTTAACAACCATCGACTAACAAATTTTTCTAAATTAGAAGCAGGTAATTGTAAGTAAAATTGCCGTTCTGTCGGTTTTATAAATTCGTAGAAGGCTAAGCTACTAATGATAAATCCACCTAATAGCAACCATTGCGGAAACATCTTAATGTGTAGTTCACTTTCGTGGGAATTTGCGTTAGAGGTCGTATTAATAGTCCAAACGACAAACATAATCGTCATTAAAATCAAAAAAGCTTTTCCACTTTTATTAAAATCTCGTCGCAATAAATGCCCGAACCGTTGGAAAGAAAAATATTGGTTAGCTTCCATTGTTTTGTTATTTTTAAGGTAGTTGATTGATGGATTAATAGTTATATTATTCATGGCTAGTGGCTCAAGATATAAATATTCAACAGTTTAATAATCGTTCTTTTTCGTCTACTCGTCGTTAGAAAATCGGGCTTAATAGCTACGGCTATTATCCCAATTGCATCCCATCCGCTTGCGGTTCGGAAGGGCACTTCCTTATCTAGATTAGACAAAAAATAACTGATTCTAAACTATCAACTACTTTTGTCTTGAGCCACTAGTCGAATTGAATCCGTTAGAAAATATAGAATGCTAGTTTTAGCAGTTTGCAGTTTGCAGTTTGCAGTGCTCAACATCTAGTATCAAGCATCAAAAACAGCAAGTACTGCTTCTCGATTCGCCATCACAGCATTGAAGAAAACTTCAATATCAATTTCTGTTTCTTCCTCATGGACATTTTCACTAACCACCATATAACCACCGGGTACTCGTTCGGCATAAAGCACATTATCAGGTTCACCACGACTAAAGGATACTTCAAAATGTAGTTTTTGGGCAATGTCTTCTACTGACCCTTGAAAGATAATTTTTCCACCATCTAAGATGATGATTGGGTCCATCAGACTGCCCATGTCTCGAACTTGGTGGGTGGAGATGATACATATTTGGTCTTCTGTAATAGCCCTAGCAATGATTTTTCGAAACAAGCTTTTAGAAGGAATATCCAATCCATTGGTTGGCTCGTCTAAGATGAGTAAGCGACTATTAGTAGCTAAACCAAAACTAATCATTGCTTTTTTCTTTTGACCCTGAGAAAGTTGTGTGAATTTTCTGTCCATAGGAATTTCAAAATCTTTCAAATATTGATGAAATTGCTTTTGGCTAAACCTAGGATAAAAAGGCGTGTAAACTTTTTCAAAAGTGGATATTTTCATTGCTGGAATGTACAACTCTTCAGGTATGAAAAATACATCTGATAAAAAAGCAGGAAAACGGTCACCTGGCTTAAAACCCAATACACTAATATCTCCAGATTTAGGAAAAAGGAGTCCTCCGATTAACTTCAATAAACTGGTCTTGCCTGCTCCATTTTTTCCCAGTAGACCATAAATATTACCTGTTGGAATGTCTAAATTTAATTCCTTGAAAATTGGCGTTTTCTTTTGATAATGAAAATTGACGTTTTGTAATTGAATCATCGTATTAGGGTTTAAGAATTAATTTTTGTCGAGTGATTTCTTCTAGGTGACTTTGTGTATTACTTAACTAGTACACTACAAATGTAAGCTGATGGCTTTGTTAATTCCAAATTTTTTTAAAAAAAAGTGAGAAAAAAGTGAGAAATAGTAGGATTTTGTTGACTTTTAGGAGAAATAAAGGACATTAAGGAGTGGGAAATAAATAAAAGGTCATTTTTTATAAAGCTATAAACTACACAAAATAGCATGAGAATTGCGTTCGATGCAAAAAGAATATTCAATAATCAAACTGGTCTGGGGAACTACAGCCGAACCTTATTGGACAATTTGTATCGTTTTTTTCCACGCGAAGACTACCTTTTGTATACCCCTCGCTTACCTTCCGATACCAATCAATATGCTACTCAGTTTAAAACAGTAGCCGCGAACACTCGATTTAAACATATTTGGCGGAGTTATTCTATCCGAAAGGATTTAGAGAAAGATGGGATAGATTTGTACCACGGTTTGAGTAACGAAATTCCGTTTTGGTTAAAAAATACGAAAACAGTAGTGACCATCCACGATGTCATTTTTAAAATATTACCGAATACCTACCCACAGCTAGACCGTTGGTTGTATGAAGAAAAGACTCGCTATGCTTGTAAATATGCTGATAAAATCATTGCGATAAGCGAGCATACCAAAAAAGATTTAATCCAATTTTATGAAATAGCACCTGAGCGAATCGAAGTTATCTATCAACCCTGCCAACCTATTTTTTATGAAGAAGAAAGTGTAGAAGAACAATTAGGCGATAATTTCAGTTTATTTCCGAATTTGAAATATTTAAAATCCTTGCCTTCTGAATACCTACTTTATGTTGGTTCTATAACAGAAAGGAAAAATTTGCTCACAGCAGTAAAAGCAATCCACCAATTGTCAGAAAAAGATAGAATTCCATTAGTGGTGGTAGGAAATGGGAAAGGCTATAAAAAGAAAGTAGAGACTTATATTGCGATGCATCAATTACAAAAATGGGTCATTTGGTTAGAAGCCGTTAATTCTGTTCAAGCATTAAAGCATTTGTATGAAAGGGCCCAATTATTAATCTATCCTTCTTTTTATGAAGGCTTTGGTCTACCCGTCGTGGAAGCAATGCTATGTGGCACACCAGTGATAACCTCAAATGTATCGGCTTTGCCAGAAGCAGTAGGGCAATATGGAGAGTTGGTTCATCCTAATGATGTTAATGCAATGAGTGGCTTAATTCAAGAAATACTATCGGATAGTAATAAAAAACAAATGTTAGGAAAGAAGGGGCGAAAAGAGGCTTTAGAAAGGTTCGACCCTAAAAAATTGACTAGTCAAATGATGGATATTTATAAATCCTGCCACTAGCATCTTCCTTTCTTCTTTATTTAGAAAGAAAAAAAATATCAATTAATCCTCCTAAATCTGTGTTCCTTTACTAATCCATGGTAACTATTTACCACGGATTAGTAAAGGACAAATCCTAATGCAACTTAGAACTCACCAAATTCAAGAACTCCGTACGAGTAGCTTGATTTTTGAAAGCACCAGTAAAAGCAGAGGTAGTGGTTACAGAATTTTGCTTCTGCACACCTCGCATCATCATACACATGTGTCTTGCTTCCATGACAATAGCCACACCAAGCGGTTCTAAAGTATCTTGGATACAGTTTAAAATTTCATGAGTCAATCGTTCTTGTACCTGCAATCGGCGAGCAAAAACGTCAACCACTCTAGGAATTTTACTTAAACCAACAATTTTACCATTAGGAATGTAAGCAATATGTGCTTTGCCAAAGAATGGCAGCATATGGTGCTCACAAAGAGAATAAACCTCAATGTCTTTAATCAACACCATTTCACTATAATCTTCAGAGAACATGGCAGATTTAAGAATTTTAGCAGCATCCATTTCATATCCATGTGTCAGGAATTGCATAGCTTTAGCTGCTCTTTCAGGTGTTTTTAGTAAGCCTTCTCTTTCAGGATTTTCGCCTAATTGGGACAACAATCCATAAAATTTGTCTGATAAGTCAGTGGTAACTTCTTTTGAATACTTTTCTGTTTTTTTGTAATTCACGTTTTCTTTTGTGTAGTACATTAATAGGTTAATATGAGCATTAAATAGTTGTACAAGAAATAGGTACAACTAACTTGCCCTATAACAACTACTCGCCAAAATATTCGGCAAAAATGTTTTCTGTCTCATATAGTTTGATAGAATGCAATGCACACTTTTTGATATGTGGTGCTAATTGCTTCCAGATAAGGATAACCAAATTTTCGGTAGTTGGTTGTGTGTTTTTTGAAATAAATTTTACATCCTTGTTTAAATTCGAATGGTCGAGGTGATTGAGGACTTCTTTTTTTATCAGTTTACTTAATTTTTTAGCATCCATGACAAACCCTGTATCAGGGTCAGGTGGGCCTTTCACCGTAACGAACAGTTCGTAGTTATGCCCATGAAAATTCTTGTTGGCACATTTACCAAAGACCGCTCTATTTTTCTTAGCGGACCAACCTTTGACCTTCAACTTATGGGCTGCATTGAATCTTTCCCGCCTTGTGAGATAAACTATTGCCATTATTTTTTAGTCTATAAATGTAAACATTAGGAAGTAGAAATACCTTGTTTTTCAATCGTTTAAACGAACTGCTTTGTAGCGTGAAAATCTTTTTCTAAAAATGAGAGCGCAAAAGTACAAAGAAATGAATTTTTAGGTGGGATTTTCCTATTTTTGTTTTGAGAAGTGCGGGGACAACCACCTAGATTTAACAAAATAGTGGGTTCTCTCTAGCACCATAGAAAGCTACATTTGTTTAATAAAAGGAATCCGATATCGGAGTGCCTTTAAATTCATACCATACATTGGCCGGAAAATCTACAAAAGCTAAACCAAAAGTTAAGAAAGTAACTCCCCTAATGAACCAGTATTTTGGAGTCAAAGCCAAACATCCAGAAGCCATTTTACTATTTCGAGTAGGAGATTTTTATGAAACATTTGGTGAAGATGCCATTACCGCTTCCAAAGTGCTCAATATAATCTTAACCGCAAGAAATAATGGAGGTAGTCAAATAGAATTAGCAGGTTTTCCTTATCATTCTATGAATACCTATTTACCCAAATTGGTTAGAGCGGGCTATCGAGTGGCTATTTGCGAGCAGTTGGAAAAGCCAAGTAAGGAAAAGAAAATTGTTAGAAGAGGGGTCACGGAGATAGTTACCCCTGGTGTAACGACGGATGATAATATATTAGACCATAAATCGAATAACTATTTAGCCTCTGTTGCTTTTGGTAAAAAAGGCCAAATGGGTATTTCCTTTTTAGATATTTCTACAGGAGAATTGCTCGTGAGTGAAGGACCACAGCCTTATATTGATAAGCTACTTCAAGGGTTTCAACCAACAGAGGTTATCTATTCCAAAGATTTTCGTAAACAATTTGAAAAGGAATTTGGTGATAAATTTTATACGTTCACCTTGGACGAGTGGGTGTACATGCCCGATTATACCCGCGAAAAGTTATTAGAACATTTTAAGGTGAAGTCTTTAAAAGGATTTGGGGTAGAAGCCATGGGGTTGGCACAAATAGCAGCGGGCGCCTCCTTACATTATTTGGCGACGACCGAGAATACCAACCTAAAGCATATCAATACCATTGGGCGAATTCATCAAGATAAATACGTTTGGTTAGACCGTTTTACCATTCGGAATTTAGAATTGGTGTACAGCAATCACGAATCTGGCGTACCATTGATTAATATTTTGGACAAGACCATTTCTCCAATGGGTGCACGCTTATTAAAAAAATGGGTGGTACTTCCCTTAAAGTCTAAAGATGCGATTGAGGCACGTTTGGACATGGTGGATTATTTTCATCAAAACGGGGAGATAAAAGAAGAATTGGAAACAGGAATTCGACAAATTGGCGATTTAGAACGGCTTATTTCCAAAGTACCTTTAGGGAAAATTGCCCCTAGAGAAATAGTGCAGATGAAGCGGGCTTTAGGGGTGATTCACCCAATGAAATTTTTATTAACAGGTACAGAAAATGCCTTTTTACAAAAAATGGGAGATGGACTAAATCCTTGTCAAAAGTTAAAGGAGCAGGTTGAAAAATGGATAAAACCAGAACCGCCCGTCAATTTAGCCAAAGGTGGAGTTATGGCAGATGGCATCAACAAAGAGTTGGATGAATTGCGCCATATTGTGACGAATAGTGAAGGCATTCTAGCAGAGATTAGAGATAGGGAAGCTAAAAATACGGGAATTGAAAACTTGAAGATTGCCTTTAATAATGTCTTCGGATATTATTTAGAGGTCACCAATAAATATAAAAACAAAGGGCTTGTTCCAGAAAATTGGGTGCGTAAGCAGACCTTGACCAATGCAGAGCGATACATTACGGAGGAGCTTAAAATATTGGAAACCAAAATACTATCCGCAAGAGAGAAAATTCTAAGCATAGAAGAACGCTTGTTCAATGAATTGATAGAAATCATCGGAGGATATATTCAGCCAATTCAATACAATGCGAATATCATCGCCCAATTGGATTGTTTATTATCCTTCGCTAAAGTAGCTGCGAAGCAAAACTATTGTCGGCCAACGATGAATGATGGGACGGCCATTGAAATAAAAGCCGGTCGCCATCCTGTTATCGAACAGCAATTAGAATTAGGAGAATCCTATGTGCCGAATGATGTCTTTTTGGATAGCGATACCCAGCAAATTATGATGATTACTGGGCCGAACATGGCGGGTAAATCAGCTTTGTTGAGGCAAGTAGCTTTGATTAGTTTGATGGCGCAAATGGGTAGTTTTGTGCCCGCCGAAAGTGCCAATTTGGGTATTGTCGATAAAGTATTTACGAGGGTCGGGGCGTCTGATAATATTTCTTCTGGCGAATCTACGTTTATGGTAGAAATGAATGAGACGGCGAGTATCATGAATAATATTTCAGACCGTAGTTTGATTTTATTAGATGAGATTGGTCGGGGCACAAGTACTTATGATGGGATTTCGATTGCTTGGTCTATCGCCGAATATTTGCATAATAATGGGACGGCAAAGCCAAAGACCTTATTTGCGACACACTACCATGAATTAAATGAGTTAGCGAATAAATTTGACCGCATCAAAAACTTTAATATTGCAACCAAAGAAGTTGGTCAAAAGGTGATTTTCTTACGAAAATTAGTAGCTGGAGGGAGTCATCACAGTTTTGGTATTCACGTTGCAAAAATGGCAGGGATGCCAAGAAGTATTGTCGAAAGAGCAGCGCATATTTTGACCCAATTGGAGCAAAAATCGGTAGAAGGCAACGAAAACTCCGAAGGCATCAAGGCCAATCAAGCGGATACCCAACAGATTTCACCAGACAATTATCAATTGAGTATTTTTGAAACGGTGGACCCTGCATTGGGCAAACTCAAAGAACAATTGCAAGATTTGAATATCAATTCGATGACACCAATCGACTGCATGATGAAATTGAATGAATTGAAGCAGATATTGGAGGAATAAGTAACACAGCTCTATGAGCTGTTAGAGGGCGGTACTTTCAAAGTACCTCGCTCTTTTAAATTTTTAAAAGAAGAAGATACTCTGAAAGTATCGCCTTCTATTATTGATAAATTTAATTTACAAGAATAAATATTGAAGAATCTTTAACAAATTTGGGATTCAATAGACTTGTTTTTCTGTAACCTAACTAGTTCAAGTTCGTTTTAATCTTTACTTTTGCCCTAAGTAACGGCAAAACAATAACTCCGCCACCTGCCTGCCGGCAGAGGCAGGTTTGGACGGACTTATTATTTCGTCGTTACTAAGCTAAATATCATCCAAAACATTTTCAACAACAAATTATGACTAAAGTAGAAAAGACTTATGAGCCATTCCAGTTCAAACAATTTGCTATCGAGCAGAATGATTGTGCGATGAAGGTGGGGACAGATGGGGTTTTATTAGGCGCATGGTGTGATGTAACGACAGCCACAAAAGCATTGGATATTGGCACAGGAAGTGGGGTAATTGCGGTGATGTTGGGACAACGATGTGACGCTGAAATTCATGCCGTAGAAATAGAAGAAGCAGCGTTTTTACAGGCACAGTCAAATTTTGAAAAAGCGGATTGGTCAGATAGATTAAGTGCCAAAAAAGCAGCGATTCAAGATTATGCAAAATTATGTAGAGACGAGTATGATTTGATAGTAAGTAACCCACCCTTCTTTTCAGGGGGTACTTTTTCCGATAATCAAGATAGAAATAATGTCCGCCATACGGTGAAGTTGGGACATGGAGATTTGCTAGTTGCTGCTCGGAAGTTATTGGCAAAAGATGGTAAATTCTGTGTGATTTTACCATTAATTGAAGGGTTGCGCTTTCAAGAAGTCGCAAAGACTTATGCGATGTATTGTACTAAAATTACAGAAGTAAAGTCTAGGCCAGCAGGTTCTGTAGAGCGTTTGTTAATGCAATTTGAGAAGACGGCTACCGATACTATTGCAAAAGATGAATTGTCAATTTATAAGGCAAAAGGTAAAGCGCATTCGGCAGACTATATTGCTTTGACAAAAGATTTTTATTTAAAGATGTAAAAGCATTAAATTTATAAAGAATTAGTATCCTTTTGAATATAAAACTATAAAAATCCGTTGAGGCTTATCTTCCCAACGGATTTTTTTAATGGGTTCTAGATTGAGAAAAACGAAAATGTACCAATAAAGAATATAGTGCCGTAGGTACTAACCATAGGTAACTACCAAGCTGTAAACTCTACATATCGTCGTACCGTAGGTACGCAACATAGGTAAAATCTATCCTTTCCCAAAAACTGTCTCCAAATGTCCATCATCAGGTCGCCGATTGGGTGTCCACCAACTCACCAATAAATAAGTCACCATTGCTATCAAAAAGGCAGGGATAATCTCGTGAATATCCTTTAAGCCTTCATATTCAAATCGGAAGGCAAATCGCCAGATAATATTGACCAACATGCCGACTATCATTGAGGATAAGGCGGCGATATCCGTTCCCCATTTTAAATATAAGCCACCAAAAATAGCAGGGAAAAAACTAGCCGCAAAAACAGCGCCTGCAAAGGCTGTTAACTCTACAATGCCTGCCATTGGGAATAAAGTAAGCACATAGACCAGAATACAGTAAATAAACATAAACCACTTCGTTCGGGGAATGATTTTATTTTCAGGCATAGGTGCTACTAAATGCCAAATATCTTTCACAAAAGCTGTCCCAATAATAATAATAACCGAAGCTAGGGAGGACATCCCCGCAGCAAAAAGCCCTGCCACACAAATCCCATTGATAATTGGATTATCAAATTTATTAAGCATAAACCCGACTACTTCATCGGTATTATTGATTAGATAAGCGGCTTCC
This sequence comes from uncultured Saprospiraceae bacterium, assembly GCA_938010785.1. GTDB lineage: Bacteria > Bacteroidota > Bacteroidia > Chitinophagales > Saprospiraceae > JAFMDF01. Next base: position 6,593 of record CALLVC010000241.1, on the reverse strand, counting down.
TCTTGGGTTGCCATACCGTGTACCAATGCGCCTAAGCCCATCACACAGACCAAGGAAATCCCTAGAAAAACAGGTGTCCAAATCATAGCAAACCGCATACTCTTGGCATTATTGATAGAGTAGAAGCGGATAAGGTTTTTAGGTTCTGCTATTTGCTTCATACCGACCGCCATACCGATACCTAGGATGTAGAGAAAGGAAACCAAGTTGCCAAAAGTGACTAAGCCATTACCCATAGGTACACCTGCTTTGGTGACGTGGGTAGTTTGGCTGATTTTTTCCATTAAGTTATCTACCCCGCCTGCATAAATAAAAGGTAACAACAGCATGATAATCGCCACTCCAAACATAATGATGCCTTGAATAGCATCCGTCCACAACACACTGTACATACCACCCCAAATCGTATAAGCACAGGTAATAAAAATAATTGCTAAAGCACCCCATTCATAAGGAATATCTAGCACCGAAGTCAAGACATGGGCACAACCTTTAGCAATGCCAACCATGTACCAAATCGTCGCAAAAAGAATAATAAAAGCAGAGAGTATTCTAATAGCTTTCGCCAAATCACTTTTATACCGTAGGTGAAAATAATCAGGAATCGTAAAGGATTTTAAACGAGCAGACTGAAAGCGCATTTTAGGGCCTAATAGTTGCCAAGAAATTACACAAAACACCGTCCATATAAAGCCCATCCAAGCCCAAGACAAGCCAAATTGAAAAGACTTTCCCGCCTGCCCAATATAGGTATTGGTACTAGCCGAAGTAGAGAAAAACGCTAGGGAAATCACCCAGCCTGGAATTTCTCTTTTGGCGATATAATACCCTTCAACCCCTTCAGCCGCCTTCTTTTTGAAATACCAACCCACGTAAAGACAACCACCAATGTAAATAGTCGTCAAGAATAAGACCATGAAATGTTCGCTGAGGTAGTCTAGCATATGAGGTTATTGAAGTTATTTTGAGTTATAGAAGTTATTTTGGATAAAGGCTAATGTTTGTTGATTAAAGGAGACGATATGACTAAATGACCAATGACCAATGACTAATGCCCACCCTCATGGTCAGATTCATCGACTTGAATAGTGCGTCGCAAGACTAGGAAGAAGTTGAGTAATATCAAGGCGATAATGCCGAAGTAAGGGAAGGTGGTCAGAAAATCCATGTTTTTCGTTTTGATGTAAATGCAAGAAAGGAAAAGGTTATATTTTAAAACATCATCATAAATCCTTTATTTAATTGTTGATGTTTATCAATTTCTAATTGCAAGAATTTACAATATTGTTCAGAGATGAATCTTCGAAAAATAGCTAAATCTGATTTTTCTTCTGTTTCATTCAACGCATCAATATATGCGACTCTATCTTCTGTGAATATTTTTAACAAAGGCTGATGATGATATAATAAAATATAATTCATCAATAGTCTTGCAGTTCGCCCATTTCCATCTACAAATGGGTGAATATTAATAAAGTTATAGTGTACATCAGCTGCAAGATTGGTTATTTCATTCCCTTTTACTTTTTTTAATCGCTGATTTACAGCTTCACAAAATTCTTTTAATAACTGAGGTACTTTTTGATAAGAAGGGAAATATTTTTTATCCACATAAACTTGTAATAAGCGTAATTCTCCTTTACTACTATCAAAATTACCCAAAGCAGTATTATGTATAGCACCCGTTTGTTTCATCACACAAGCGTTTACTTCTTGGATGAATTTGGTGGAAAATTCTCTTTTAGCCAGCGCAGCTTGTTTGATAAATAAAAAGGCTTCAAAATGGTCTTTGACCATTAAATGGTCAGTCAAAGGCTTACCTCCTGCTGTGATATTTTGTTCTAATAATACTTTTGTTTCTGTTTCTGTTAATGTACAGCCTTCTATTTTGGTAGAATGCCATACGATTGAAATCATGCAAAACTTCTCATAGTCAATTACATTTTCAAGTTGTAAAGATTGATAGGTCTGTAGTAAATTTTCTAGTTTTTTTGACATTAAAAGAGATAATTTTTGACTAAATTTAATATAAAGTTACAAAAATTACTTCTGCTGAAACAAAGCACTCAAAACCTTAAAAGCATTTTGCACGACCTCTTTCCCTTGCACAGGCACTTTTATATAAGATTGCCCTGTTGTTTCATCAGTTTCAGTAATACTATTGACAAGTTTTTCAGTGGCAACAGGGTCCGCTAAAGTCTGCGTCAAACCAGCAAAAAAGCTCATTCCCATTTGGACTAAATCTTGAGGAGAACCCGTTTCGCTTGTAACAGGTTCAGGGGTAGGAGGAGTGACTTCTCCAATTCTTTTACGACGTGGGCCACGGTGATAATCGACCCCCTCAGTTGGTTCCTTTTCCCCTTCGTCTTTCCAATCATCTTCTTTTGGTAGTGGTTTTGGCGCATCATCAGGCAATTTTTCTTCAATTTCTTCTCTTTCGACCACTGGAATTTCCGCAGGAACGGTTGATTCAGTATCTTCTTCCTCATTGGCAGGAGTTTCGGAGGTCAACACCTCAACCGACTCCATGAATTTTTTAAATTTGGAATCTTCCATAAAGATGCTATCATCCCCTTCATCCAAAATACCTTCCGCTAAACCTGATTTAAAAGCTAATATATCCAGCATTCTATGTTCGATAGTGCCAATAGAAACTAGATTGACCACTTGGACTTTATTTTTTTGCCCTAATCGGTAAACTCTGGCAATTCGTTGTTCCAAAACAGCAGGATTCCAAGGAATATCCATATTGATAACCATCGAAGCGGATTGTAAATTCAATCCAACGCCACCAGCATCCGTAGACAAAAACACCCGACAATCTAAATCATCTCGAAAAGTATCTAGTAATTGACCTCGATTTTTACTAGGCACAGACCCGTTCAAATGTACAAACCCAATGCCTTTTTCTGCCAACTCTAATTCCACCAAATGGGTCATTCTTTTCCATTGACTAAAAACAACGACTTTTTCTCTTGGGTCTTCTAGTTTTTCTTCCAGAATGTCCATCAATTCGTCTACCTTCGTATCATGCCGCGTTTGTAAGTCGATGATATAGGTGCTATCACAAGACATGCGCATCATATTCATACAAATCATCAATTTCTGGCGGTCTTGTTCATTCAGATAGCCGAATCGATGCCATTTATTGACCAATTTAGCGACTTGTTCTTGATATTCAGTATGGAGCTTATTTTGCATGGCAGTCATCGGAACCAACAAAACCTTATCCTGTCTGGTCGGCATTTGTTTAATCACCTTCTTTTTGAGGCGCCGAATCATCACCGATTTTAGTTTTTTATTAATCGCATTGAGTTCTTTATATCCCGTGACTTTTCCACTACCATCTTTAATTTGGTGGCGGTCCAACAGCCCAAAAAGTGGACTTAAAATATAAGGGTCAACAAACTGAACAATAGAATAGAGTTCTTCTAATTTGTTCTCCAAAGGCGTACCCGTTAAAACGATACAATTAGGCATCGTTAATTTTTTGACCGCTTTAGCAATTTTAGTTTCCCAGTTTTTAATCCGTTGCGCTTCATCCAAAATGACTAAATCTGCATCTAAAGCATTGAGTTTATCCAAATCTCTACGAACAACATTATAAGTCATTATTAAGTAGAAACTTTGATAAGTTTGGTAAACCTTTTCTCTTTTCAGCGGATTTCCTTCTAATACTAAGACCGTACTATCCGTAAATTTTTCTATCTCCGCTTTCCATTGATATTTAAGGGAAGTCGGGCAAATAATAATCGTTCTGGAAATGCCCATTTCCTTTTTTAATAATTCTGCGGTGGCTATTGCTTGAATGGTTTTACCCAAACCCATTTCATCTGCTATCAGCGTTCTACCAGCTTTGGCAGCAAATAAGACACCCGTACGCTGATAGGAGAATAAGTTGGCACGAATAAGCCCGTCCAAACTATTGGGGTCTCGTTCATATTCTTCTAATTTGGCGATTCTAGTCAGGTTGGCCCTTTCTTTTAATATCCATTCCAATACATCGGCATAGCATCTAAAATCAGGGCTTAAAGCTTTTGCCTTTTTTAAAAAAGAATCAAACCGCAAAATCCCATTTTCTTTGATGACTCCTGTGGCGTCAAAATGGTCTCTCGCCAAGTCCAAATAAGCATCTTTTTGGTCTGTGCCAAATCGGATGCGAACGCTTGGACGGTCTCCGTAATGTACATATACAGAAGAATAGGTTCGTTCGGGAGGAGGAGCGGCAAAATATTTTTTAGTCCCGTAAGAATTTTTCAAATGGTGAATTGCCCATTCGATATGTTTGCAAGTACCTAGCGTATTGGTTTGAAAATCTTGGCAAGAGCAGTAATTGTCACCAGGTTCTAATTGGCGAAGCGCTATTTTATAACTATTTCCAGAAGCTGGATTGAGAACTGTAAAATCAGAATATAATTTATGCCCACCGTTATTGACTAGTTTAAACTCTTGCTTTTCAGCAAATTGTCGGCGGAGTTGGATTTGCCATTGTTCCAAGGTAAGGTCGTCAGGTTTCTTCATTCTACCGACCTTTTTAATTTTTTCTTCTTTCTCTTTTCTAGACTTTCTCTTTGCCATAAATTAGGATGTTGCCTATCACTTAAAGGAAAGGAAGGATAGGTGTTTTTAAATGTGTTTTCTCAAATTACGTTATTGAAGATAGAAGGTTTATTTAAGGAGTGTTTCTATTACAATAAGGTTAGCAAATATAGAAAAGAAAAGGAAAGAAACGAAAAACGGATAACTATTTCCTGTATGTTAATCTTTAATTATGGCAAATTTTTGGAAATCTATGTCATGCCTACAAAAGTACCAAAAGTGTAAAAGGGGTCGGAGCGATGCTCCTTATTACCATTTTGAAACATTTCGTCTACAGACAAGGACAGAGCTAAAGCTCTTTTTCCGAAAATAGCTCAATTTCGATTCAAAAAGGGCTTTAGCCCTGCCACCGTCTGTAGATTTTATAGCAATTTATATTGGTTTTTAAGGAGCATCGCTCCGTCACCGTCTATTATACATTTGTGTGTATCACGTATACTTCCAAAAATCTGCCATTATAATACAGTCAAATCTATCGCCTTCTAGGAATCAAACTAGTAGGGAAGACCACCACACTTTCATTGCCATCTTTGCTAACAGAAGCCACGCCAAACAAGAAATTATCAATCACAATATTTTTTAAGGTCGCCTCCGTAACATCGCCAACAAAACGCGAATGTTGCCAAACAGGAGAAGTGGTATCTCTCCAATAGACTTTGTAGCCTGCAATATTTGGACTATCTATCTTGTCCCACTTTAATTTAGTAGAAGGTTGAACGGCACCACCAATCATGACATTCGTTGGAGTAGGAGGGGACCAAGCCAAACCTGCTAAGGTAATCGCATTAACACCCGTTAATTTTGCGGCATATTCAAAGTTGACTCCTTCGATAACGTCGCCATATTTAATGCCATTTTCCTCTCTAAGGTCCTGATGTTGTCGATTGTAATTTTCGTGAGTTTCCATGATTCTAACGCCTGGGAAACCTTCATCATTAAAAGGTTTATGGTGACCACCTCTACCAAAACGGTCTAGCCGATAAATCATAATGGCATCTAAGTTGGTCATATAAGTATCCGTCATCTTGTCCACATATCGAGCTATTTGTCTAGACGGACCATCTACTTCTCCGCCATAAAAGCGATGCCAAATTCGCATACGTTCATCATCAGTGATAGGTGTAGGTTCAGAGAAAACCCGAAAGGTCGTATTGTCAATAACCCCATCGATACCATGAATATTACCAATCATGTCATTATTCAGAATACCGATAATATCCCAACCATCTTCTTTGGCTTTTGCAGCCATTCCTTTTCCGCCAAACAAGCCTTGTTCTTCCCCAGAAAGCCCAACATAAACGATACTATTTGGAAAAGAATATTGGGTTAAAACTCTTGCGGCTTCAATCGTTCCAGCAAGTCCAGAAGCATTATCATTGGCCCCTGGAGAATCACCCGTAGCATCCGTAGAGCTAGAAATTCTAGAGTCAATATCTCCTGACATTATCACATAGCGATTCGGATTTTGCGTACCTTTTTGAATAGCCACTACATTGACAATATAGGTATCTTCAGGAATTCGGCGATTGCCTTCCGCAGGAACTAAATGATATTGGTAGGATACTTCTAAACATCCATCACAAGCTGCAGAAATCTTTTCAAACTCTGCGTGCATCCATCGTCTTGCAGCACCTATTCCTTTTGTTGCGGAAGTAGTATCTGATAAGGTATTTCTAGTGCCAAAACCCACTAATGTTCGAATATCTTGCTCGATTCTAGCAGGAGACGGAGCTTCGGCAATATCATACAATCTAGCATCCGTTTCTGGAGGAATGGTTAATTGATTTTGAGCAGATAAATTGGTAGCGAAGCAGAGTAAGAGTAGTAGGTAGAAGGATTTCATTTTATTAGTGGTTAGTTCTACTTTGGTACTTTAAATCCTTTAATGTACACGCCGCCTTCGGCGGCTAAAAAATGGGGTTTGGGGTGAGTAAATTTTGATTTTTCTTTAAGAAAAATCAAAATTTACTCACCCCAAAAACTACTTCCAAGCA
>CALLVC010000240.1 GCA_938010785.1 uncultured Saprospiraceae bacterium | reverse complement strand
TCCGTGATGGATACCTGTACGAACAACAGCTCTAATACATGCATTCATGCCTGGTGCATCTCCACCTGAAGTAAATACGCCTATTCTTTTCATTTTTATTTTTTATGTCGGTTTTGTAATACTGGTTTGTAGTTGGTTAGGACTATTATTTCTCGTTACTCTAATATTTTCTTTTTCTATCCATATAGGATTGTAAAATTAAAGAGGCACTAACTTTATCTACTAGTGATTTATCTCTTCTTTTTTTCTGTTTAGCCCCACTTTTTAAAATGATTTGACGGGCCTCTATCGAAGTGAATCGTTCATCTTCGGTATCAATAGTTAGCGAAGGATATAATTTTTCTAATTTCCGAATAAAGCCCACCACTAAATGGGCAATTTGAGAGGGAGTGCCATCTGTATTCATAGAATCTCCCACAACTATTCCTTCCACTTCTTCTGCTGCTATATATTTTTCTAGGAAGTCGAATATTTCCCTAGTAGGTACGGTTGTCAACGGACTACAAATAATCTGCAAAGGGTCGGTTACTGCCAAGCCTATTTTTTTTGTACCATAATCTATTCCAATAACTCTCGGCATAAATTTATTTTCTAAGTTATATAGTAGGTGAAGAATTTACCTGATATTAGTCAGGAAAACGCATAGTTGAAATAAAGTTCTACTCTATCCTACTAAAATTAATTTGCAGTTTTCGCCGCGCAGCAGCGAAGGGCGGCAATTACGATTTTTAGTAGGGCGTAGTAGTAAAATACTTATTAACAATAAAATATAAATTATAAAAAATATTTATATTATACTAAAGTGGCATAAAACTTGTAAAAGATAGAACAGTTCGAAAGACGAATTAAAATTAAAAAAGGAAGCCTCCTTTATTTAAAGGGAGTCGTTCCGAAAACTGATTGTACACCACTACTATTTAAACAATTTATCTAGTAGTACCACCACAGACATTTTACTAGGGTAGGCTGGAAGTAGTTTCTTTTAGCCTACTTTTTTTATTGGACTTGCTAATGCTACGCTTTCTGTTTTTATATGATTTTTCATTAAATCATGGTAAATCATTTCCATCTTTCCTTCTTTTCCTACCACTTGGGTAATACTGACCGTCTGCACTAGGTAATTATAACGATTCATCATAAAATCAATCGACGGGTTTCCTTCCCCTCCCTTTTTATGTAACTCCAAAATAGCTGTTCTGCTAAAATCTGTTCGCTTGAATAACCATTCATCAAACCATTGTTCTCGCTTCTTTTGGACAGCTTTTTCATATAAAGTAGCGGAAGACCAGATGTGATATTCGTTAGTATCTAAGGCTTTAATAAATTTTTGCTGTTTATATTCATCCCATCTAAAATCCCATAATTGACCATTGTCATAGGTAATCAAGGTAAAAGATTCCAAATCAGAAAAATCGTAGGCAGCAAAAAATTGATTAGCATCTGGATATTGAAAAAATTCCAAAACCATCGTTCCACGACTTCTTGGGTAGGGCAAATTTCTTGGGTGTCGTTCAAAGGCACCATTCAATAGACAAACCAATTTATTGTCAGAGGAAGCGGCAATCCAAGTGCCACCAGCCCCTTTGTCTCTTGGAAACATTAATACTTGTCCATCTTTTTCAATTGTAGTAATATTTTCCGGAGAACGAGATTCATTCTCATCTCGATTAGAGGTTAGAATAAACTCATTTTTTTTTATTGGAATGAAAGTGACAGTGCACATGGTTACCGATATTAGGCGCCTACGGCACCATTTTTTAATTATTTTGGTTGATTGATTCCTCCGTTAATGAATTAACTTGGAGCTTATTACTACGATATATTATTCGTAATAAACAATCACTTCTTCTGCTGGTTTTCGTTCGATGTTTGGCACTTTAATTTCATCTGCTGGATATCCAATAGGAATTAATAAAAAAGCCCGTTCATTTTCAGGTCGATTTAATATTTTTTGTAAAAAATTCATTGGACTTGGAGTATGTGTCAAAGACACCAAACCTGCATTGTGAATGGCAGATAGTAAAAACCCAACAGCTATGCCAACGGATTCGTTCACATAATAATTTTTACTTTTCACTCCATTGTCCAAATCATAGGCTTTTTTAAAGACGATGATTAAATAAGGGGCTATTTCTAAAAAAGGCTTATGCCAATCCGTTCCAAAGGGAGCGAGTGCTTCTAGCCATTCTTCGCTCATTCTGCCATTGTAACTATCGTATTCTTCTTTTTCTGCGGCTACTTTTATTTTTGATTTTAAATCAGCGTTACTGATAACACAAAAAGTCCAAGGCTGCTTATGTGCGCCTGACGGGGCAGAAGAGGCAGTCATTAATATGTTTTCAATAATTTCTTTGGCGATAGGTTTGTCAGAAAATTCCCGAACGGTTCGCCTTTTGTCCATATATTCATAATATTCCTGACTGCGTTTTGCTGTTTCTTCAGGGGAATAACTAATTCCTTCGTAGGGTATAAAATTATTTGAAGTCATGATTACTTTTAGATTTGTAATTACTACGGCGTACTCACCGCCACAGGAATAATTTTTCCATTATGAAACTGATGGCCATTCAACGCAAACTCCGCTAAATAAGCAGCCATCGCTTTACTAGTGACAGGTGCTTCGTAACCGGGGAATGCTTCGGCTAGCATTTCTGTCTGAATTGCGCCTAAAGCTAAACAATTCACACTGATATTTTTATCCTTCAATTCTTCTGCTAAGCACTCCGTAAGATTGGCAATAGCGGCCTTACTTGCACTATAGGCGGATAATCCAGGAAATTTACTACTTCCTTGTACGCCTCCCATACTACCAATATTGACTACGTGTGCTTTCTCAGCCGTACTTAGTTGAGGTAGTAAGGCTTGAACAAGCTGTACTACACCAAATAAATTCACTTCAAAGATTGTACGCCAACCTTTGATGCTAAGGGTGTCAAACGATTCATTAATAAGCAAACCAGCATTATTAATGAGCGCATCAATTGAGGAGACCTCTTTTAGTGCTTTGGTCAAAGCTGCTTCATCGAAGGCTACTAAATCAAAAGGAATAATTTGGACATTAGTCGTACCACATGCCTTCTGTAAAGCTTCCAATTTCGACTTATTTCTAGACAATGCAAAAATTTGATTACTCGGATTTTTTGCCAATTCCAATACTGTGTCGTAGCCAATACCTCTACTTGCACCTGTTACTAAAATAGTTTTCTGCGCGCCCATATTTTTATCTGTTATGATTATTTTTCATTCCTAATGCGGCGAAGCCGCTACCATAGATGTCGGAAGTCATGCTCACTTCTGACCTCTGACTATCAATTCTTTAGAATTACTTCTTGCCAAGAAAACGCAAGAAGTAACTTAAAGAACTAAACAAGATGATAAGCCGTATATCCATCTTCAATACGCTCTTCAATTCTATTTTCATCAATTAACAAATCTAAGTATCCTCTTAACATCGACATGCCCGGCATGTTCATTCGATTGGTATATAGAACATCAAATAATTCATAGAATCGATGCTTCCCGTCCTTGATTAATTCATAGGTAGCGTCTTTGCGCATATGAATCCGTCTTACTTGAGCCTCTATTAATCTTCGGTGATTACCAAATGGTTCGTAGTGTCCGGGAAAAACGGTATCTATTTCTAATGCTTTCATTTTGTCAAATGATTGAAGCATTTCTGCTAATCCTTTTTGTCTTTCAGTTGGGTCATCTAACCTAAATTCAATCACGGGTGTTGGGGTGATACTTAAAAGCATATCTGCGCCAATTAACCACTTTTTTTCTTTTTGATAAAAGCAGGTTTGCATGTTGGTATGTCCAGGTGCATAAATGATTTGCCAATCTGTACCGCCAAAATTAAGAGTACCTTCCATAGGAAAACTATGTACTTTTTCTGCGGGTAAAATATCCCAAGCATTCATCACTGCGTTCATGAAAGGTAAGACCATCTTTTTGAAATTTGCTCCACCTTCAGCGGGAATTTCTCCAAGGATGTGTTTTTCCATCATTTCCATTCTTTGTTTCCACATTGCTTCCGTATTGACGGCCCAATCGTAGCAATATTCGTTGACCCAAACTTCTGCACCACTTTCTTCGACAATCCGTCCTGCCATACCTATATGGTCTACGTGGGCATGTGTGATAATGATTTTTTTGATGTCTTTAACTGCTAAGTTGTGAGCAGCTAATGCAGTTTTTAGAGCCTCCCAAGAAGCATCAGTTTTTTCTCCACAATCAATTAAAACAGGTTCGGGGTCTAGAAATAGGTAAGCATTGACGGATTTCATTCCATAAAGCGTCGGCAATTCAATTCGGATAGGTTCAGTCATTTATGAATAGTAGGTCAAATTTGAAAAAGTACAATATTAAGGAAATATTTTTAGTTCATCATTCATCGCTTAATTTGAAATAGTATCCGTAATTAGTTTGGGTTTAAAATAGTTGATACCAGCACCATAAACCCATCCTTCGTGTCCAGTATATGCTCGAATTTTCACCCAAGGTTCAATGGCGACTCTATCTCCTAGATTTATTTCTTGCTTAAAGTCAGTTACTTCATTTAAAAAATAAACTTCACTATCTATTTTTAATGTACGAACAACGGTGCTGTCTAAATGAGGCCCTTTTCTAAGTTTTAAACCATCAAGCACGACATAAAGAATAGTAATTTTTTCAGGAGGAACTTTGACAGGAGCTTTGGGTTTTATGGTTGTTTCTGAAGTGGGTGTTTTAGGCGTTTTTTCAACAGGTGTTTCAATAGCTTTATTTGGAGTAGTAGCTGAGCTTGCTTGAGTAGCGTCTTCAGTAGCTTCTTGCTCATATTGTGCTTGAGTAGAGCTACATTTAGACATTGCCCAGATAGTGAAACTTAGGAAGAAAATGAAGATAGCAATTAACTCTACTTTTGGGAGTACGCCACCTACTTCGGTTTTCTTTTTTTTAGGGGTAGTCTTTTTTTGGCTCATAGTAAATGTAGGTTTAGGAGTTACTTATTCAGAATCATTAATGGTTTATTACCCAAAAATATAATCTTTAATTCGAATCAAAAGAAAATAAAGCTATAAATTGCAGAATAGATTACTACACATATGAAGTGATGAACGTTATTTTTTCATGATTTCTAAACAATTTAGCTATTAATCAAATGGAGAACTGGTTAAATAAAATTGCTATTACCAAAATTCCGAAGGTAGGCCCAATCACTGCGAGAAACCTTATCAGTTATTGTGGAGGAATAAATGAAGTATTCAAAGCGAAGAAAAAGACGCTGGAAAAAATTCCAGGAGTTGGTCCTAAATTGGCTGCGGTTATCCGCAAAAAAGAATACTTTGAAATAGCAGAAAAAGAATTAGGCTTTTTAGAAAAAAAAGAAGTCACTCCACTTTTCTTTTTGGATGATGCCTATCCCAGACGCTTAAAGCATTATGATGATGGACCAGTGATGCTCTACTATAAAGGCACAGTGGATTTGAATCATCCTAGAATTGTAGCGATTGTGGGTACTCGGAAACCGTCCAAAATGAGTACTATTATCTGTGAAGAACTAGTAGAAGAATTGAAGGCATATAATGTATTGGTCGTGAGTGGTCTGGCATATGGAATAGATGCGACAGCGCATAAAAAATGTTTGAGTCTGGATATGGATACAGTAGGTGTTTTAGGACATGGTTTAAATAAAATTTATCCTGCTCAACATCGCCAACTAGCAGAGAAAATGCTTCATCAAGGTGGATTATTGACAGAGTTTACAAGTGAAATGGGGCCAGATGCAGGACATTTTCCCATGCGGAATCGAATTGTAGCAGGCATGTGTGATGCATTGGTAGTCGTAGAAACAGCCAAAAAAGGAGGGTCTATGATAACGGCTCAATATGGCAATGAGTATAGCAAAGATGTATTTGCCATCCCAGGAAGAATTAGCGATGCACATGCGGAAGGGTGTAACCATCTAATTAAAACACATCGAGCAGCATTAATTGACAGCGCCGCAGACATTGGCTATATCTTGAGGTGGGACGAAACCAATCAAAAAGAAGGTGCGCCCATAGTCATCGATTTGACAGAAGCAGAAGCTAAAATAGCCGACTGCATGAAATTATCGGAAGATATTGATATTGACCAATTAACCATCGCTTCAAAATTGAATCCGAACGAGGTGGCTTCTTGTTTATTGACGATGGAATTTAAAGGTTTAGTTAGGGCATTACCAGGTAAACGGTATATGTTGATTCGATAAGATATTAGATAAAGTTCAAGAACCAAGTTTAAACTCAAACTTTAAACCATCTTCGGCGTGCATATTGAACTTGAATTTGTCCACGATAGCTATTCAGTATGCTCCTGAATTTAAAAATTAACGACATTTTAAAATATTGATTCCGAAACAAATCGGAATTGGTTTCAAATTATACGTAAGAACCTACAAGAGATTATACCCCATCAAAAACAAAAATATAACTTAAAATATGCAAAAGACGGCAGTAGTACTATTCTTAATAATAGGTTTATTTGCTTGTACAAAGACTACTCAAAATGCGCTTCCAAGGACACCAAATGTTCCTACTGAAAGGGTACTTGCTAAAAATGTCATTTTAATGATTGGAGATGGGATGGGCTTAGGCCAAATAACTGCGGGAATGTATGCGAATGGCAATCATTTGAATCTAGAAGGTTTTCCTATAGTTGGTCTACAAAAAACACATGCTTACAATAATCTAATTACTGACTCAGCAGCCAGTGCTACTGCGATAGCCTGCGGCGTGAAAACGTATAATGCAGCTATTGGAGTGGATAAGGATACCTTACCTGTAAAGAATATTCTAGAAGAAGCAGAAGAACAAGGCTTGAGAACGGGATTAGTAGCTACTTCTACGATTGTCCATGCTACGCCAGCTGCTTTTATTGCTCATCAGCCAATGCGTAGCATGCATGAATATATTGCGGATGATTTTTTAAAATCTGGAATTGATTTATTTATTGGAGGCGGAATGAAATATTTCAATTCTCAAAGAGTTAGAGGAAATAGTATCATACCAAAACTACAACAAAAAGGCTTTACTGTTTCAGGTATTGCCAACGAAGAATTGGAGGATGTGTATTTAGGGAACGTAAATAAATTTGCTTATTTTACAGCAAATGATGCACCGATTCCAACTGCAACAGGGAGAGATTATTTACCACTTGCCAGTATTATTGCTGCCAATTTTTTGAAACGTAATACAAAGCAAGGTTTTTTTTTAATGATTGAGGGGTCTCAAATTGATTGGGGAGGTCATGCAAATGATACAAAATATATACTTACGGAAGTCCAAGACTTTGACCGTGCTATTGGAAAAATATTAGCTTTTGCCAAAAAAGATAAAGAGACACTAGTGATTGTCACTGCAGACCATGAAACAGGCGGTTTTGCTATCAATCCAAAATCTAGAAGAGATTCTATTATAGGAGCATTCACCAGTAGTTATCATACCGGGACAATGGTTCCCGTTTTTGCGTATGGTCCGGGAGCAGAATTATTTAGTGGGATTTATGAAAATACAGCTATTTATCAAAAGATGAGGCAAGCTTTAGGGTTTGACCTAAAAGAAAAGGGTGCTCTGATTAACCCTAAGTAACAATAAAAAAAGAAACCCCAAAGTACCTTACTTTGGGGTTCTCAAATGTGTAGTTTTTCCCAGTATGTTTATAGTAAAACTAAGTATAGTTCTTACCCAGTAAGTATCTCATTCACTGATACACAGTAAAATCAATAATTATATTGAGTTTTCTTTTTTGAGTTGGAAATTACCTGTGTAATTTTCCAATTGGGGGAATAACCTTATTTATGAAAAATATTGGTCTTGATAAATAATATAGGTAGTTGTGTTAGTGTCGTATTTGAAGTAAATCTTCTTTTGTAGAATATCAAAGTATGTATAGTAGTATTTCAAAATGAGTGCCAATTTATATATGTTTTATTAAAATATGTATATTATTTTTGTTGTTTTTTTCTTGATTTAGCTAAACACTTGATTATCAATATTATGGGGCAAAAACAAATTATTGAATGCATTCCAAACTTTAGTGAAGGTCGAAATTTAAAAACTTTGGCAGCGATTACGACAGCGATTAAAAAAATAAAAGGGGTCAAATTATTACACATGGACCGAGGGGAAGCAGCGAATCGAACTGTGTTCACATTTGCAGGTACACCTGATTCTGTGTTAGAAGCAGCTTATCAAGCGATTAAAGTAGCTAGTAGATTGATAGATATGCGACAGCAAAAGGGAGAACATCCCAGAATTGGTGCTACGGATGTTTGTCCTTTAGTTCCGATAGCTAATATTTCGATGGAGGAAGTCAAAGTATATGCAGCGTCGTTAGGGAAGAGCGTAGGGGATTTGGGCATACCTGTATACCTCTACGAACATTCGGCAACCAGCCCAAAGAGAAAAAATTTAGCCACTATTCGTTCTGGGGAATATGAAAAATTATCTAGCAAAATGGACCTACCCGAATGGCAACCTGATTTTGGAACTACTTTTAATGCTAAAACGGGCGCAACGGTTTTGGGCGCACGAGATTTCTTAATTGCCTATAATGCCAATCTAAATACAAGTTCAGCCAAAGTGGCTAATCAAATTGCCAGAGATATCAGAACAAGTGGGAAAGTAATCAAAAAAGAAAATGGGGAAGTCCTCAGAATCTCAGGACAATGCAAAGCGCTAAAAGCAATCGGCTGGTATATCAAAGAGTATCATAAGGCACAGGTTTCTATGAACTTGACCAATTTTAAAGAAACAGGGATTCATACGGCTTATGAGGCGTGTAAGCAAGCAGCTGCAAAATATGATGTTAAGGTCACAGGTTCTGAATTGATTGGGCTGATTCCAAAGTCGGCCTTATTAGCTGCGGGGGAATTTTATTTACAAAAAGAAGGAATTACTTCATTGCCAGAAGAAGAAGTTATCCTACAAACAGCCGTAAAACATTTAGGCTTAGCAGAATTAGCACCTTTTGAATTTAAAGAACGAGTGATAGAATATTTACTTTAGGATACGCTAAAAATAAGTTCTGGCTTCGCGATTGTCAGTTAGCTGACACAGATTAAATTGTTAAGATAGGCACCTCCACAAAATAAGCTTAGGAAAGAATGCGTTTTGATTCGACAAACTGCAATTTCGCAACGAAATTATAACACCTAAATCTTCCGCTTATATCCACTTCTACATTTTTTGATAAAAAATTAATGGGTCAGTATTAGTGATGCAATCTACAATCATTATCACTTTTGAGTGCTCTCCTTTTTTATCGTTATTTCTTAATCTTTCATTGGGTTATTTATAGCTTATTACTATTTGATGGGACACCCTTATCTAATAGATACCTATCAATACCCTTATCTAAAATCGGATATTATGAGAAAGCAAATGCTAGTTGTCGGAGTGCTATCCTTCCTATTTTCTACCCAAATTTTAGCGCAATGTGTCAAAGGGAATTGCCAAAATGGTTATGGCACTTTCACGTACAAGAGTGGAGCGACTTACAAAGGAGACTTTTTAAATGGAGAGATAAATGGACAAGGAGCGCTGTACTTTTCTAACGGGGATAGATATATTGGACAATGGAGTAATAGATACAGGGAAGGCAAAGGCAAACTCACATATGTGAATGGAGACGTATATCAAGGGAATTTTGTTAGGAATGAATTTAACGGGCATGGTGTTTTTAATTTCGCCAATGGAAATGAATATGATGGTAATTTTCAAGATGGTCAATTTCAGGGCAAAGGAATCATGGTCTATGCCAATGGTGATAAGTATGAAGGTAACTGGAAAAATAACCGAAGAAATGGTTTTGGCAAGCTCATTTTAACCAGTGGCAGAATAACCGAAGGAGAATGGGAGGATGATAGATACTTAGAGGCAGAGATAATTGTAGCAGAAGAATTGACAGATAAAAACCTTCGAGATTGTAAGGCTGATTATTGCGAAAGCGGTAAAGGATACTACCAATATCCAGATGGTTCTAAATATATCGGTGATTTTAAGAATGGCAAGGCAATTGGACATGGGACTTGCTACTATACCAATGGAGATAAATATGTAGGGTATTGGAGTAATCATGGGCCGAATGGAGAGGGGGTTTATACTTATAAAAAAGATGGCAAAAAGGTGGCAGCAATTTGGCAGGATGGCAGTCCGATTCGACCTATAGAAACTTTGACAGTAGGAGACATTGGTACATCGGTGGCAATAGACCAAAATGATGAAGTAAAAATATGGTCAGTAGTAGTGGGCGTTTCTACTTATGAGCACATGCCAGCTTTGCGTTTTACAGATGATGATGCGTATCGATTTTATGCTTTTTTGAAAAGCCCAGAAGGAGGTGCTTTGTCCAACGACCAAATCAAGATTTTAATTGATGAGGATGCGACAAAAGATAATATTTTAAATGCATTGCAAGAGACTTTATTGCAAGCAGATGAGAATGATGTCATTGTGTTTTATTATTCTGGACATGGTTTAGCAGGGTCTTTTATTCCCGTAGATTACGATGGGTTTAATAATCGATTATTACATGATGACATCAAGCACATATTTGAAAAAAGTAAAGCAAAGCATAAGATGATATTTGCTGATGCTTGTTATTCTGGTAGCTTATTGGCAATGAAGAGTGTGGTAAATAGTATGATGAAAAAGTACTATAAATCCTTTGAGAAAACTAAAGGAGGTTTAGCCTTTTTTACCTCTTCTCAAGGAGAAGAAATTTCACTAGAAGATGGAGGATTGCGACAAGGTATTTTTACGCATTTTCTAATCCGAGGCTTGAATGGAGAAGCAGATGCTAATGGTAATAAAATAGTAACGATTAAAGAACTATCGGCTTTTGTTTCCAAAGAAGTACGAACCTACACCGCTAAAGTGCAAACGCCTATTCTAACAGGAACCTATGATACCAATATGCCAGTGGCAGTAATTCGATAAAAATATAGTTTAAGTTCATAAATGCTTTAGAGGTAGGTGCAATACAAGTGTCTACCTCTTTTTTATTTGTCAAGTCCTAGATTCTTGCTTATCCTTGTGTTAATAATTGATACCAATTTTAAAAATACTTAAACCAAGAATGATGACTACGACTAAAAAATATAAGCTACCCAATGGTTATTCTTTATTACAGGTATTGCTTAAAACGGGTGATTTTCTCAAGAGTCCTGTAAATTTTGTCATGCAAAGCATGGAGAAATTTGGAGATAGTTATAGTGCTGTTTTGCCAGGAAATCGTCAGATAATGTGGACAAGAAACCCAGATTTTATTGACCATGTTTTGAGAGTTAATCAAAAAAAATATAAGAAATCCGAATTTTCGATTGGTAGAGCGGCTGACTTTTTTGGCAAGGGATTGGTATTTGCCGAGGGGGATTATTGGAGAAGACAGCGACGCCTAGTCCAACCAGGTTTTCATCGGCAAAAACTAATGGGATTATTTGGGATTATGATTAAAACAATTAAGGAGTCGTTAGCAGAAATACCTGTTGGAAAACCAATAGATATTTACCCTTTCATGAGTAATTTGTCGTTTAAAGTTTTGGTTAATTCTTTATTTGATATTTCCCTGTCTCAGGACTTGATTGATGAGTTAAACCAGTTATTCAATGAACTACAGGTATTTTTAATGGATGAGTCTAATCGACCTTATAAAAAATTATTTTATCCATTTAATGGAGCAGAGAAAAAGCAATATGCTAAGTCAGAAAGACTCCGAACGATTATGCGAGGTATTATAAAAGAAAGAAGAGCAAGCAACGGAAATTTCACGGACATCTTAGATACTTTATTGAATAGTAAGTACGAAGATACGGGCGAACACATGAATGAAGATCAGATAATTGATGAATTATTTGTATTGCTTTTTGCTGGTTTTGAAACGACCTCTAATACCTTGTCTTGGTTGCTATATTTATTGGCAGACAATAAGGAAGTTAAGGAGAAATTAATCGCCTCTATAGAAGGAACAAATATAAATGAGACCGCACAAAATGAATACTTAAAAGCGACGATTCACGAAGCTATGCGTTTATATCCTGCTGCATGGCTGTCCGAAAGAGTGGCATTGGAAGATGATATTTTAGGAGATTATTCTTTTCCAGCAGACACACACATTTTTATTTTTTTCTATGGTTTGCATCGGAATAAAAAATTGTGGGATACACCCAATGCCTTCCGACCAGAACGGTTTCTAAAAGACGGGAAAAATATTAAGCGTAAAGGCTTTTTTCCTTTTGGCGTAGGCCCAAGAATGTGTATCGGCAATCATTTTGCTTTAGCAGAGCTTATGTTTTTTGTCCATGCTTTTTTTGAAAAATTTGATGTAGAGACAACTGGACAAATGCCTGAAATGAATCCTTTATTAACGTTGCAACCAGATAAGGTGATGTTAAAGATTATACCTGTTTCAGTAGGCAGTAGGCAGTAGGCTCATACGTTTGATTGATTGGGACTCTGCCTGTCCCGAATTTATTTCGGGAATGTCCCGATCAATCAACATTTACTCGGATATTCTATTTTTATAAGAAAACCCTTCTTGGCGTACGGATATAATTGATATTTTAAAATAAGTAATCACCCGTTTAAGCATCAAGTTCTAAAAAGACTTGATGCTTTTTTATTAGTCAAATCGAATAGAAGGTTAAGGGATGAGGAAAATAATAACCTACCAGTCTGACGGATTCATTTAACTTTTAGCTGCGTTAAAATTTTTCAACGTAGTAAAGGCTATGTTGAAAAGCATCCCGTACGGGTGAACCGTTTACGGACGGGTTGGCTTTTTTTAATAGCCGTCCCGATAGTTATCGGGATTGAACAAATAAATAACGCAGTATAACATGAAGAAGTGTAAACTTCTGAACCGCAAAGCGGACGGGCTGCCTAAGACGCCGATTTAAGTGTCAAAGATTTATGAATGATAGCACTAG
>CALLVC010000239.1 GCA_938010785.1 uncultured Saprospiraceae bacterium | reverse complement strand
AACAAAGCCAATTGTTCTTTAAAACTCGCCAATAAATCGCCATCTACAATTCCACCTTCCTCCGAAAAATTTTGACCAAAAGTAGGCAAAGAAAAACTAGCTAGTTTATTTTCATTCCCTCGCTGATAAGCACTCAGGGCTGCCTCCAAAACCGTTTTAGCCCCTCTACCTCCTGGCGATGTAGCTAATAAAAACATCGGCTTTCCTCCCCATACACTTCCTTCCAATCTAGACATCCAATCGTAAATATTTTTATACGCTGCGGTAAACGAACTATTATGCTCCGCAAAGGAAACAATGATGCCGTCCGCATCTTGAATCAATGCTTTAAATTGCTTTGCTAAATCTGGAATACCACTTTCTTGCTCTCGGTCTATACTGTAAATCGGCATTTCAAAATCATTCAAATCGAGTATGGTTATTGCTGCATCAGACAATTGATTGGCCGCAAATGTGGCTAATTTTTTATTAATAGAATTTCGACTACTACTTGCCCCAAAGGCTACTATCTTTTTAGACATTTATATTGACGTTTTATGTTTTTGACAACTATTTTACAGTAGCATAACGTGTTAAAAGTGCGATAAGTTTAAGTGCATTACCGACAGGGTTTACTTTATCCTGCATCTAAAAGCGGCGTTTCGTGGTAACTTAAAAAAAGTCGAGTAGCGCAAAGTTTTAACTATTAAGTTAATCTTTTTCCTACCAATCTGGTTTAAACTCCAATAACAAGAACCATTTAATTTATTCTATCTATATTGCATTGAATCATCAAAATTAAAGTTCCAGAAAATGCTTAGACGAACTATTGGGCTACTTACCTTTTTTTTACTCACCTCTTGCGCTAATTATAAATTAAACATCGCAAAAGATATTGAGCTGGAAACGGTCTCTTCAGAAAGCGGAGCAATAGTCCATTCCATCTATTTAATTGGAGATTCTGGGAATGCAAAAGCTCGTAAAGATAGCTTGCCTACGCTTCAATTATTAAAGCGGCATCTAAAAAAAGCGGGCAAAAATAGCTCTGTTATTTTTTTAGGAGACAATATTTATCCCAATGGTATGGCCCCTAAATGGGCAATAGAAGAAAGAGCAAAAGATGAACTTCGATTAGATGCGCAGTTGGATATTTTAAAAAATTATCAAGGCCAACCTTATTTTGTCGCAGGTAATCATGACTGGGCGAAATGGGGATTAGACGGGGTACATCGACAGGAAAAGTACATTGAAAAAAAATTAGATAGAGGCAATGTTTTTGTCCCCAACGCAGGTTGTGGAGACCCCAAAGAAATAGAAGTTAACGAAAATTTGACCATCTTGGCCATCGATTCTCAATGGTTTTTACAAGACTGGGAAGGTGAAACAGAAATCAATAACGGTTGTGAAGTCAGAAGTAGATTTACTTTTATGAAATGGTTTGAAGAAGCCTTAAAATCCAATCGTAATAAAAATGTAGTCATCGCCATGCATCACCCGTTGTACTCCAATGGTCCTCATGGAGGTGGTACGACCCTTAAACAACATATTTTTCCACTTACTCAACTTTACGATAATTTTTACTTGCCTTTACCGGGTATTGGTACAATTGGTGCATTTCTACGGTCTACTATAGGCCTTAAGCAAGACATTTCTCACCCTAATTATAAAGAACTTAAAAAAGGGCTTTTGGCAGGTGCTAACAAGAATGGAAATTTCATTTTTGCAGCTGGTCATGAACATGGTCAACAATATTTTGAAAAAGATGGACATAGTTTTATCGTTACAGGTGCAGGTTCTAAAAAAGAACCTACCAGCCTTAAAGATGGTGCGCAATTCACCTATGGTCAATATGGATTTACCCAATTAGACTTTTATGAAGATGGCAGTGTCTATATGAAATGTTGGGCTGCCTATAAAAACAAACCTGGTAAAATTGCTTTTGAAAAAAGAATCAAAGGACCGCTTCCCGCCGCAGGGATAGAAACACCAACCTCTTTTCCTGAATTCGAAAAAGGAGATACCGTTGTTACTAGTCCGCTTACCGCTAAAAATTTTGAAAAAGGTAAATTTGGAAAAGCGCTTTGGGGAGACCACTATCGAAAAGTTTATAAAGAATCCATTACTGTCAAATCCTTTGACTTAACACAATTCAAAGGAGGGGTTATTCCTACTAAAAGAGGAGGTGGTTATCAGACAAATTCTCTCCGATTGGAAGATGCTGATGGACATGAATATGTCATGCGCTCATTAGATAAAGACGAATCACGGATTGTTCCCTACCCTTTTAATGAATCCTTCGTCGTTGACATATTTAAAGATAACTTTAGTGCTGCTCATCCGATGGCAGCGATTACCCTAGCTGATATGGCGGATGCTGCCAGCGTTTACCATACCAATCCACAAATTGTCTACACGCCAAAACAACCTGCACTAGGTGCTTATAATGACTTGTTTGGTGGTGGTTTGTATCTTTTAGAAGAACGCCCTGATGACGACTGGCGAAATGCTGACTTTTTTGGCAATTCCAAAAAAATTATGAGCACCTATGATGTGCTAGAAAATATTACAGAAAAACACGGACATAAAATCGACCAAGAACATACGATTAGAACTCGATTATTCGATATTTTGATTGGTGATTGGGACCGACACGATGACCAATGGCGTTGGGCCAGTTTTAAAGAAGAAGACCAGACAATTTATCGACCTATTCCAAGAGATAGAGACCAAGTATATAGTAAGTACGACGGTGCTTTATTTGGTGTTTTGCGCTATACGATTCCTTTCCTAAAACAACTGAGAAAGTACGACCTTAAAATACCAGCGAATAAAATTAAATGGGTCAATTATCACTCTCGACATTTCGACCGCACCTTTATGACCGAAGGCGACTGGGAAGATTGGGAAGCCGCTGCTACGTATATCAAAGAAAATGTAACGGACGACGTAATAGAAGCAGCTATAAAAAAATGGCCCGCGAATGTCTATGCAATCGACGGGGAAGAAACGATTAAAGTGCTTAAACAACGCAGGGATGACATGTTACTTTACGCAAAAGGGCTTTATAGCTATCTAGCAAAAAAAGTAGATGTCTTAGGAACCGACAAAAAAGACTATTTTCTGGTTACTCGTATGGATGCGGAACATACTAAAGTGATGGTCTTTGATACCAATAAAGAAGTAGATAAAATCAAAGCGATTCTTTATTCGCGTATTTTTAAAACCAGTGAAACTAAAGAAATTAGTTTGTATGGTATGGGTTCTGAGGATATTTTTGAAATTACAGGAGATGTTGACGAAGGTATTCTCATCCGAGCCATTGGTGGATTAGGGGAAGACACTTTTATTGACAAATCATCTGTAGCTAAGGGTAGTCAAAAGACCTTTATCTATGATGCCAAAGAAGAGCAAACAAATCTGGATTTAGGTCCAGAAGCAAAAATCATGATTTCTAATCGCCCTGAACTCAATCAGTATAATCACCGAGCTTGGGATTATGAAATGGATTATACTATGCCGATTATTAGACTTGGTGGTAATCCTGATGATGGTATTTTGATAGGTGGCAGTATCACTACTAAAAAATATGGTTTTAAAAAATCCCCTTACGCATCTGTACAAACTTTAAGTGGGGATGTTGCTTTAGAAACTGGGGCATTTGTATTTAATTACACAGGAGAATGGATTGATGTATTCAACAAGTGGGAGTTCTTATTAGATGCAGAATTAAGAGGCCCGCTATACGCTAGAAATTACTACGGCTTAGGTAATGAGACCGTCAATAATGAAGCCCTTTTCGGAAATGATTATCATCGAATTCGCCATCGTCAGTATAGTATATATCCTGCTTTCAAAAAACGATTTGCAGGAGAAGCGGGTGGATTTTCCTTTGGCCCTTTACTCGAAATAAGTCAGGTCAAAAGAACCGAAGGTCGTTATATTGATGAAATAGGCGATAATCTTGACCCCGAAGTTTTTAATAATCAAACTTTTGTGGGTGCTCGTATGGGGTTCAATTACCTTAATTTGGATATACCTGGTTTGCCTAATCGAGGACTGAATTTCAATACCCTGCTTAGTTATCGGGTGAATACAGGTGGCAATACGAATAACTTTCCTACCCTAAAATCTGATTTAGCTATTTATCAAAATATTGGCCCTCCTGGGCGACTCACCCTAGCAACTAGAGTTGGGATTGAACATAATTTTACAGATGATTTTGAATTCTATCAAGCTGCTGTTTTAGGTGGGAATGGACTCCAACCCAATCTTCGCGGTTTTAGAAGAGACCGATTCTCTGGACAAACTGCTTTTTATCAAAATGTAGATTTACGCTTAAAATTATTTAATATAAAAACGAAAGCCTTACCGCTGTCGATGGGTATTTTTGGTGGCTTTGACTACGGTCGAGTCTGGATTGATGAAGAAGATTCAGATAAATGGCATACGGCTGTAGGTGGTGGACTGTTTTTTGCGCCTTTCGATATTTTAGCTATTAATTTCTCTTATTTTAGAGGCGATGGAGAAGTGAATCGATTTAGTTTTGGGGGAGGGTTTTTCTTTTAATCCTTAAAAGAAAGCATCTAGTTTCAAAATTTATTATTTTTGTTTAAACTAATTTATTTATGGCAACTATTAAATTACAGGAAAATGAAGGGTTAAATGATTTAATCAAGAGTGTTGAGGAATTAGATATAGACAATTTAGAAAAATTTTTAGAACGTGTTTTATTAATTCGTGCTAAAAAAATTGCACCTACTATAAGTAAGAAAGAAGCAAATTTACTAACGATTATCAATCAACCTATCCCTGAAAAATTACTAAAAGGCTTTAAAAAGTTAAATAGTATAAAAAAAGAAAGAATACTATTAGATAAAGAACATCGTCAACTATCTAAAATATTGAATGATATAGAAAAGTTAAACGCAGATAGATTAGTTGCTTTAGCTACTTTATCCAAGATTCAAAAAAAACCATTAAAACAATTAATGACTCAATTTGGAGTTGGGCCAACCCTTCCTTATGGCTAAGAAAAAGATTACAAAAAAAGAAAAAGATTTTGTAAGAAATAGAGCTAAAAATTGCTGTGAGTACTGCGCCTCCAGAAGATTATGCGAATCAATTTTATGCCGCAGAACATACCTTTCCAACAAGTAAAGGAGGGAAAGATGATGTGAAAAATTATGCTTTATCATGTCAGCCTTGCAATAATCATAAATACAATAAAACAGAAGGTATAGACCCTGCTACAGGCAAAATGGTCTCCCTTTTTAATCCAAGACAACAAAAATGGCTAGACCACTTTGTTTGGAGTCCTGATTTGATTCTAATTTATGCTATTACACCTATTGGCAGAGCTACTATACAAACGCTGCATCTCAACAGGAAAAACTTACAAAGAATGAGAGCTGTTTTACTGTTAATCGATGAACATCCTCCCAAACACCTTAGGTTAGTGAAAAAATAATAATATTTTTTAGTACCCCACCGCCCGACCATCAAAACTCCTCGAATCTGCCGCCCCATAAATCACGCCCTCTTTATGGTCAATAGAAATCCCCATGGCCCGACCTTGTGTGCTTCGATAACGGATTTTATGCCCCATCATTTCGTACATTCTTTTAGTATCTGGGCTAATGCCTAATTTTTCAAAAGAAGTAATGTCTGGTAACCATTGGTGGTGAATTCTTGGCGCTTCGATGGCTTGCGCTACATTCATTTCGTGGTCTATCACATTTAAAATAACTTGTAAAGTTGTGTTGATGATGGTTCGTCCACCAGGGCTACCGATAATTAAAACAGGCTTGCCATCCTTCGCTACAATCGTTGGCGACATACTGGACAACATGCGTTTTTCTGGTGCAACTAAATTTGGTGGAGTACCAATCAATCCACGAGTAGTAGTGACTCCCGGAATTGGGTTAAAATCGCCCATTTCATTATTTAATAAAAATCCTGCGCCTTCTACCGTGATTCTTGAACCATAACTATATTCCAAAGTATAAGTCAAGGAAACTGCATTCCCTGCTTTATCTACTACTGAAAAATGCGTCGTTTCTTCGCTTTCTTCTTTAAATCGTACGCTATTAAATTTGGCAGAATCACTCTCCGTTGCCTTAAACCAATCAATAGTTGGTCGAATTTTATCCGCATATTCTTTAGAAATTAATGCTTCTACAGGCATTTCTGGATTGAATAATGGGTCACCAATATGCTCTGCTCTATCCGCAAAAGCAGCTCGCATTACTTCCGTCAAAATATGCAAATATAAAGCGGAGTTGTGTCCTAATTTTTGTAAATTAAACCCTTCTAATATGTTCAGCATTTCTACAATCGCTACGCCTCCAGAACTCGGTGGCGGCATTCCATAAACATCATAGCCTTTATAAGTACCATGTATTGGCTTTTGCTCTGTTGGTTGATAACTGGCTAAATCATCTTTGGTAATTAAGCCATTATGCTTTTGCATAAATTTAGTAATCAACTTGGCTGTTTTGCCTTTGTAAAAACCATCTCTGCCGTCTTTTTGAATCCGCTTTAAGGTCGCTGCTAAGTCGGGTTGTTTCCACAATTCGCCCGGTTGGTATAACTGATTGCCATTTTTCAAAAAGGCTTTTTTTGTGCCATCATAAACCGATTCTTTAGCTTTCATCATTCGCTTCTGAAAACCTTGCATCGCCCACGAAGAAGGGAAGCCTTTCTCCGCTAAGTCAATAGCTGGTTGGACTAAATCTTTCCACGGCAATTTCCCCATTTTTTGGTGTGCGTCCCAAAGTCCTGCTACTGTTCCGGGCACGCCTACTGAAAGTGGGCCACTATGATTGGAGTTATCTTTTATCTTCCCATTATCGTCTAAAAACATCGTTTGGGTCGCTGCTTTGGGTGCTTTTTCTCTGAAATTAAACGTGGTTTGCTCCCCGTCTGCACCATGATACACTAAAAATCCACCACCACCTAAATTTCCAGCGGAAGGTAAAGTTACAGCTAAAGCAAAAGCTGTCGCAACTGCGGCATCAATTGCATTACCCCCTTTGGCTAAAATATCTTTGCCCGCTTGAGAACCCAAATAGTGACTGCTGACGACCATCCCGTTTTTAGCAGGAATAGGTGTTCTACCCGATTGAGCAATTAATTGAAAAGAAAAAACGAACATTAATGCCGTTAGGAAGAAAGAAGTATTAATTCGATAATTCATAATTAACTATTTTTATACTGGCGAAGATAGTTTTTTTGTTGCTAAATCCCATTACTTATGATATTAAGGAAAAGGGGTTTCTTATAAAAATGAAAACACCTGCTTTAGTATTGATTTGATTGGACATCGAGTCAAATCAAATCAAAAAGGGATTTAAAGGGTGGGCTAAAATAGATTTTCGGAGAAAATCTATTTTAGC
>CALLVC010000238.1 GCA_938010785.1 uncultured Saprospiraceae bacterium | reverse complement strand
ACAAAAAACAGTAGCGGAATGCACACCAAAATGTCCCTCCACTACTGATTATTTTCATTCATCGGAATATCCTCACTTAGCGGGTAAGGGTATCTCCAAAATTCAAAAGTATCATGTATTTATTGAATGTCGCAACTGTGGCACAAGCCACTCCTATGTCCAATGTGAAGGTTTTAAACCAATCTAAAATTATTATTGGAGATTTTATTGATTTGTAAATCAAGCAATTGTAGCGCCTATTCTTTAGTTGTAGGGAATAGGTGCTGCTTAATTCGATGGATTTTATCAAGTAGCCAGCCTTTTAGGGCAAGTTTATTTGTTAACTCGATTTGTCGTTGAATTTGGTTTAATCGAATGCCTTGTTTATCTAGCGGACCAGTGACTTTTAGCATTTTTTGTAAAAAATCACAAAAGGCAATGTATCCACTTTTTTTAGTTGCTCCAAGACTAGGATGTTTGTAAATGTATCGAGAAAAATTTCTCACTTGCGATTTGAGTACATTCAATTCTTTTGCATCCAATTCTTCGATAGAAGGTGCTTCTTCTAATAATGCTCGGATTTTTAAAGTTCGAATTTTTATCGCAATAGATACCGTTGCATTTTTATCTTTTTCAACAGGATTTAACAATTTAATTGCGGCTTTAAATTCTTTTTTGTGGAAAAGCCAAAGTGCATTCAAAAAAACGGAAGTAGTCTTTTGTATTGCAACTGGTAAGTAAGATTTATTTCGATTAATGAAGGCTAGTGCCCATTCAAATTGTGCATTATCAATAGCGAGCGTCGCTGCATTCACATATTCAACATCTCGAATGCTGCCGTTTTCTATCAATAGTTGATTTTGGTCTGCAAATTTATACAGTTCAAAACCGTTCATCGTGGTCAATTCAGGGAATTGATTGACATGTCGAATGAAAAAATTAATTAGAACGACCATTAAATCTCTAGCTTCTTTTTTTGGAATATCCTTAATAGTTAGCCGTAATTGGACGTTTAGTTGATTAAATTGAGTTAGTTCTCCTGTTTGTACGAGTTGGATAGCCAACAATAATAATGCGGGTAGGGTCTCGGTAGAAAAAGTAGGATGTTCCTTAATTAAGGCTAAAGTAGCTGCTTGATTGGGTAGAATAGCGGCGTTGGGAGTAAGTTGTAGTACGATTAAATTTTCTAAAATAATCTTTAGTTTCAGTAGGTAATAATATTTATCAATATCGGCATTGGCTTTTTCAAGGTGCTGATAATTATTCCCTAATTTTTCGGTGGTTACTGCCGACCAAAGTCCATAATTCAACTCAAAGGAATCATGATAAAAAGAAAGTGGATTATTTGCATCGAAGCTATCTTCGAAATTTGCTACTAGTTTTTGATTTCGTTTAGCATAGCCACTATAGGTTCGATTTTTTAAGACCTTTAGGAGCAACTTTTCTTTTTGCATTGGTTGTTCTGCTAAAGATTGCTGTACAATGAAATTTTCTACTTGCTGTTTTAGTAGAAATACTACTTTATTCAGTTGTTTACTTGATTCCTCTTCCTGCTGATATAGGTAATTTAAAACGGTTGCTCGCTTTAATTTTGGCGAATTGTAGGCAGGAGCACAATTTTTTAGGTACTGAAATAATTGAAAAATAGTGGGCGTAACCGCAGGTTGTTTTTTTAAATAGGACGTGAGCAGCTTTACTTCTTCTGGACTTAATGCTTTTAATAATTGAATTAATTGGGTGGAATACATCGCTGTTATTTCTAGATTATTCTTCTAAAAGAGACAAAATTTAGGGAAATATTTTTAGATAAAATTATTTTTAGGAATTAATACAAAATTACAAATTATTGATTTTTAAATAATTAAACTATATTTTTTAATAAATAAATTAATTTTACTAGAATTTTATTAAAAATATTGGTCGTTTTTAATTCAAATAAATTCCCTATACTTGTTGTGAACAAATTTTTCAACCAAAAAACAAAACCCATGCGCATATATCTACACCTTAGCCCTAATA
The DNA here is from genome assembly GCA_938010785.1 of uncultured Saprospiraceae bacterium. Lineage (GTDB taxonomy): Bacteria > Bacteroidota > Bacteroidia > Chitinophagales > Saprospiraceae > JAFMDF01. The sequence goes on along the minus strand of CALLVC010000238.1, from coordinate 535 downwards.
CGGAAATTGTCCCTTTTAATTATCAGCAAAGTCTGGTCGGTGCCTTTCACAAATGGCTCGGAGAAAATCAGTATCATGATGATATTTCCTTATATTCTTTATCATGGCTCAAAGGCGGTCAAATGCGTCGAGACAAAAAAGGCTATGAATTTAGAAATGGCGCAGATTTTTTTGTTAGTGCGCCCCGACAAGACCTCCTGCAAGACCTGATTAAAGGTGTTTTTGGCAAAGGCCCACATATCCGCTGGGGCATGAAAGTCCAACAAGCAACGATGGCGGTCACACCCGAATTTGGCAATTCCCAACGCTTTTTTACGGAAAGCCCTGTATTTATCAAACGTAATCGCATAGATGCCAACGGACAACAATTTTTCTTCCCGTCCGATACCGAAGCGAACGGCTATATGACAGAAACCCTGCAAAAGAAATTAAAAGTAGCAGGCTTACCAACTGATGTTGCTGTAGCTTTTGACCCTGCCTATAATAATCCAAAAATCAAAATGATCCAGTTTAATGGGATTGATTTGAAGGCTAC
>CALLVC010000237.1 GCA_938010785.1 uncultured Saprospiraceae bacterium | reverse complement strand
CAAAAAAGTGGAAATGATTGGACGAACATCACAGAATTGCCTTTTAATACCGAAGCGTTTGAAGAATGTCATCCTGCCATTTCAGCAGATGGCAAAACCCTTATTTTTTCATCCAATCGTCCAGATGGATTCGGGGGAATGGACTTATATCGCTCACAACTAATTGACAATCAATGGTCTCAACCTCAAAACTTAGGAAAACAAGTGAATACCCCACAAAACGAGGTATTCCCCTTTTTACATAGTGATGGTCAATTATTTTTTGCTTCCAATGGATGGAATGGTATGGGAGGATTAGATATACTTTTCACTAAAATGGATACGCTTAATCCTGTTGAGCCTACCAATATTGGCGCACCAATCAATTCGGACAAAGATGATTTTGGCTTAATCGTAAATAAGGAAAAAACGGAAGGTTATTTTTCTTCTGCTCGTCAAAATGGAGTTGGGAAAGATGATATTTACAGGGTGAATTTCCAAAATGGATTAACTCAAGAAAGTCCACCAACAACCAATCCTACCGATATCTGTCTATATGATAAAAACACAGAAATCACCTTACCGAACACCTTAGTAAAAGTATATAAAGAACGAAAGGATGGCAGTCGAGCAAGTTTATCAGGCAATCGAGTCATGGTCATGCAACCGAATCAAAGCGACGGGCAATTTAATTTAACGATGGAAGCCAAGATACCGAATATGACCTATGAAAATACCACCTATTATACAGACGAAGAAGGTGTAGTCCCCATTAATCTATTACCCAACGAAACCTATTATTTTATTTGTCAGGCAGAAAATTATAAGAAGGTAGAAAAAGTCCTAGTAACGCAATCCAATGAAACACCAAAGGATTGGTCATTTTGTCTTCCTTTAGAAAAAGAAACACCAAAAGTTATTAATGAAGCCCCTTCTGTTCAATCAACAGTGGTCACCACTGCTCCACCACCTGCTCCACGCGAAATTATCTACGAAAATACGACCGTTCCATTAACCGTTGGGTCGTCTTTCGTTTTGGAAAACATTTATTATGATTTCAACGATTATCACCTTCGACCAGAAGCAAAGACTTCTTTAGATAAATTAGCCAATTTATTACACAACTACCCATCCTTAGAAATTGAATTATCTGCTCATACAGATAGTCGAGGAGGTGCTAGTTCTAATCAACGATTATCTCAAAAGAGAGCAGATTATGCAGTTAGATACCTAACATCAAAAGGAATAAGTGAATATAGGTTGCGTCCCGTAGGTTACGGAGAAACAGTCTTAAGAAATGATTGTAGCGATGGTGTAGACTGTGCCAAGGAAGCACATCAATTTAATCGAAGAACGGAGGTGAAGATTTTGAAGTTTGCAGGAAGTAATTATTCCGGTTTTTAGAAATAATAGTTGTTTAAAGGGATTTGAATCGAAAGTGGATGATTTAGCATTAGTAATCCTTTTAGTAAAAGTGATTGGTGACTAGTGATTAACCATTGGATTAGACGTTGAGGCTCAGTGTTTAATCCAATCACTAATCACCATTCATTAGTCACTTTTCCACCTAAGTTTCATAGTGATATTGACTATTTATTTAAGCAAATTATTTTTTTCTACTCCTAATAGACTTTATTCCTTAGCTTTGCAGCATTATTTACAGAAAACGCATTCATGCAAATAACTGCAACCACTTTTTCAGGTTTAGAAGAAATATTAGCTAAAGAAATAAAGGCCTTAGGAGGTCAAGATACCAAAATTCATAAAAGAGCAGTCACCTTTGAAGGGAGTAAAAAAGTAATTTATCGTTGCATTTACGAAGCTCGGACGGCATTGCGGATATTCCTACCTTTCCACACCTTTAAGACAAAACACGAGAATCATTTATACAAAAAAATAAGGGAGGTCGATTGGACAGAGATGATGACTTTGGATGATACCTTCGCCATCAATGGCACGACTAGTTCGAAATACATTACGCATTCTAAATATTTGGCACTAAAGACAAAGGATGCAATAGTCGACCAATTTAGAAGTAAATATGACGGTCTAAGGTTGAGTGTGGACCGAGAAAATCCAGACCATCGACTGAATGTGCATTTAAGTTATGATAATGTCTGTACCCTATCTTGGGATGTATCAGGCGCTACCTTGAATCGACGAGGTTATAGAACGGCAGTAGGAGAAGCACCGATTAACGAGGTATTAGCCGCAGGGATTATTCTCAGTACCAATTGGCAACGAGATAGTGACTTCATTGACCCAATGTGTGGTTCTGGTACCTTTTTGATGGAAGCCGCGATGTATGCTTATAATATTCCACCTCAAATCAACCGAAAAACATTTGGTTTCATGCGCTATAAAGATTTTGACAAAGCCCTCTGGGAAGAAGTCAAAAAGGAAGCGGAAGCCAAAATCGTTGAATTTCCACATAAGATATTAGGCTATGATAAAGACTTTGGGGCGGTCAAAGCAGCAAGATTAAATATCTTAGCAGGTAACATGGATGGCAAAATAGAAGTAGAAAGAAATGACCTATTTAAACTAAACCCTGAAGCATCAAAAGGGATGCTGCTGATGAATCCGCCTTATGATGAACGATTGCAAATAGCCGATGTCAATGCTTTCTACAAAGATATTGGTCATGCTTTGAAGCACAATTTCGAAGGTTTTGATGCTTGGATAATTACAGCGAATATCAAAGCAATGAAACAATTAGGCCTTCGTCCATCTTTCAAAAAGATACTATTTAATGGTGCTTTAGAATGTCAACTGGCCCATTATGAATTATATAGAGGTAGTCGGAAATAGTGGTGAGTGATGAGTGGTAAGTGGTGAGTGGTAAGTTGTAAATCAGATTTACAACTTACAACTCACCACTCACCACTAAATACCCCTTTACTATTTTTATAAATTCCGTTATTTTTGCAAGCGGAAATTTATATAGGTAAAAACCATTCAAAATTTCTTCATTTAACAGTCAAAATTAAAAAAATGGGAAGAGCGTTTGAATTTCGTAAAGAAAGAAAAATGAAGCGTTGGTCAAAGATGGCCAAAGTATTTAGTCGAATTGGAAAAGATATTGTCATTGCGATTAAGGAAGGTGGACCAGAACCTGAGACCAATGCAAAATTGAGAGCAGTTATGCAAAACGCGAAAGCTGCCAACGTGCCAAAAGACTTAATTGAAAGAGCAATAAAAAAAGCAAAGGATAAAGATACTTCTGACTATAAGGAAGTAACTTTCGAAGGATATGCGCCACATGGCATTGCCATATTTATCGAAGCAGCAACGGATAATAACCAAAGAACGGTTGCCAACATTCGTAGTTATTTTAATAAATGCAATGGTAGCATGGGAACAACAGGATCTGTAGGTTATATGTTTGACCACCAATGCTATTTCAAAATCAATAAGGGAGATATTGACCCTGAAGAATTGGAATTAGAATTAATCGACCACGGAGCAGAAGAAGTCTTTGTTGAGGAGGCAGACGCAGAAGAACAAGACCAAGAAACTAAAATTGTAATTTACGGCGAATTTAGTAGTTTCGGGTCTCTACAATCTGCGATTGAAGGCATGAAAATAGAAATCGTCTCTTCTGGTTTTGAACGTATTCCAAATATTACGAAAACAATAACTGGCGATGCCATAGCGGAAGTAGAAAAGTTATTAGAAAGAATTGAAGACGATGACGATGTGCAAAATGTTTTTCATACTATGGTAGAAGGGTAAGCGCGTAGGGCAAGGGGCTGAGGGTGTAGGGAAAACCCTTTGCCCCCTGCCCTTGGTCGTCAATTCATCATTTACATTATAAATAAATGAATCTATGTACACTAATTTCCTATCCTCAATTTTCTGAATTATTTCCGTCCTTAGTAGTTGATTTTCGACCTTCAAAACAGGTAGTTGCGGCAAAGTTCCAACTGACGGACAAATATTTGCTCTATCTTGTAGTAGTTGAGGTACTTTAATGGTGTCTTCAATAATTGGCAGGTCTTTCCCCTCGCCTATTATTACCATTTTCTCCTGACTTTTTTTACAAGAAAAATTCAATAGCGCCAATAGAACCACTAATAATAAAGTGTACTTCACGGTTTTATTTTTATCATAAAATTCATCGCCATAAACTTACATCCCCCGATAACTTCATTTTAGTCCCATCAATGAGCGTTAGTTCTAAAAACCATATATAGACCCCTATATTGGCTTCGCGGTTGTTAAACAAACCGTCCCAAAATACGGATGGATTAGAAAAATCTTTCGCATCTTGTAGTCCATACACCCTACTACCAGAACGGTCAAATACTTGAAACCGATTGATTTCTGCCACACCACAGCTTGGAAATATTTGGAAAAAATCATTTTCTCCATCGCCATTGGGGGTAAAAATATTAGGAATAAAAATAATATCTTCTTGTGCTAAAAATACAAAAACGTCTGCACTGTCCTGACAAGCAAACTCATTTTCGACTTTTAAACTATAATAATAATTGGTCGGTCGCTCAATCGAGGGATTGGGGCAATCCGTACAACTCAATCCTTCACTTGGCTGCCAGTTATAGGCAACATTCAAGTCACCCGATAGATTTGGCACTAATACCAAAGGGTCGCAGAATTTGGAGGTTTCTTCCGCTGGCAAGCTTAAAGTAGGTGTTGGCAATAATTGAATAAATTTGCTCGTACTGTCTTTACAATTGCCATTATCAATAACCAATTCATACCAACCTTCTTGCTCAAAACTGACCGCAGGTCTTTGAATAATTGAGTCTGTTAACTGCATTCCTGCTGGATTCGTCCAAGTAAAAGTCTCCAAATTACCTGTTCCTTCGGCAATTAAACGGAGGGTGTCTCGTTCACAATATTCCGTTTGACCACCAATGTTGGCTGCTATTTCGGGTTTCACCAACACTTCTAATTCCCGAATTTGCTCACAGATACCATAGCTAAATACCATTTCGTAGCTACCATTTTGGGCAGTATTGGCTGTATCAAAGACTAGACTCAAATCCGTAGATTTAAAACCTGTTGGGCCTTTCCACTCAACCGTTCCTTCGGGTGGAAAAACAGTAGCCGAAAGTTCCAAAGTTTCCCCTGCACAAATAGGCGCATTGGTAGTTACTTCTGCTCGAATCGACTCATTTGGACCTGCTATGATTATTGTCGTATCTTTCATCTCAAAACTACAATTTCTATCTATTGGAGTAATTTCATAAAAAGTATATTCCCCCGGAAGTAAGCTATCTATCACAAAATTACGCTGGTTATCTATCCATACCTTTTTCGAAAAATCCTCAAAATCTTCATTTCGCATATTTATCTCATACTCCTCATTTGGGGTAAAAATAGGTGAAGCAATCTCAATCCTACCTTCGTATGGACGAAAACAATCCGTAGGGTTGGTAACCCTCACATCAAATGCATCTAATTCCTGAGCATCAGAAAATATAGTCGTAGAATTGTTGGCTCCTGGTTTATT
>CALLVC010000236.1 GCA_938010785.1 uncultured Saprospiraceae bacterium | reverse complement strand
GAAACTTTTTTTTAAAAAAAGTGGGAAAATGTGGGAAGAAGTGTCAAAAAATACTAATTTTGAATCAAGATTAAAGACATTAAACATTTTTAAGCTAAAACTTCATCAAAAGAGATGCCTCAACTAATTGGCGAATATGATTGTAAGATAGATGCTAAGGGGCGTATGCGTATGCCGACTCAGCTGCTCAAGCAATTAGGTGGCGATACCGCTCACCAATTCGTGATTAACAGAGGGTTTGAAAAATGTTTAATGATTTACCCAGAGGCAAATTGGGATAAAATTACGAAAGAAATGGAAAAGTTGAGTGTTTATGACATGAAACAACGCCAATTTATTCGATATTTCTACCGAGGAGCCTCAAAAGTGTCTACAGATTCGAATGAAAGGGTGCTTTTTCCAAAAAGATTGATGGAATATGCAAGTTTAGAGAAAGAAGTAGTGCTTTTCGCCTATAACGATAGGATAGAAGTTTGGGACAAGGAAGCTTATGATACGATGTTGGATGATGAACCAGAAGATTTCTCCGCATTGGCACAAGAAGTGATGGCTAAAAAAGATTCAGCCGAGATAGTAGAAGTGAATGTGAAGACCATGCCAGGAGGAGGAGCTGCCAGCGACCTTTGATGAAATCTAAAATTTCAAATTCAAAATGTAAAATTCAAAAGTTGTGGTACTTAGAATCCACTTTTAGATTTGTAATTTAAAATTTTACATTTTAGATTTAAAAATATGAGCGACTACCACGTGCCAGTTCTTTTAGAAGAATGTTTAGATGCACTTGACATAAAAGAAAACGGAGCCTATGTAGATGTCACCTTCGGAGGTGGCGGACATTCCAATAAAATATTGGAAAGATTAGGTGCTCAAGGTCATTTAATTGGTTTTGACCAAGATGCGGATGCCGCGAAAAACGTTCCTGATGATGAGCGTTTTCATTTTGCCCATAGCAATTATAAACACCTAAAGCGGTTTTTACGATTGTTTGGTTTTAGAGAAGTGGATGGCATTTTAGCAGATTTGGGTGTTTCGGCTCACCAGCTAGATGTAGCGGAGCGAGGATTTTCTTTTCGATTCGAAGCAGATTTAGATATGCGAATGAATCAGCAAGCCGATAAAACGGCGATTGACATTATTAACGATTACTCAGCAGAAGAGCTACAGAGAGTTTTCGGGCAATATGGTGAAGTGCGAAATTCCAAAACATTGGCGCAACGCATTGTGCAAGAAAGACAGCGATATACGATTAAGACCTCTACCCAATTTTTAAATATTTTGGGACCATTGATTAGAGGACAACGAAATCGCTATTTAGCACAAGTCTTCCAAGCCTTAAGAATAGAGGTGAATGATGAGATTAATTCCATTCGCACCTTTTTAGAAGAGGCAGCCGAAGTACTACCAGTGGGCGGCAAATTAGTCATTATTTCTTATCACTCTTTAGAGGATAGAGTAGTGAAGAACTTTTTAAAATTTGGCAACTTCGAAGGGAAACCAGAAAAAGACTTTTATGGAAATATCCTAAAGCCTTTTAAGATGATTACTCGAAAGCCGATTTTGCCAACACCAGAAGAAATTCAACTCAATCCAAAATCGCGAAGTGCGAAATTAAGGGTTGCAGTGAAGATATAAGTTGTCATTTATCAAAAGTCATCAGTCAAAAGTTTTGCAATGACCAATGACCAATGACTAGCACCATGGCAAAGAAAAAATTAGGACCAAAAGAATCCCTAAGTGGAATGGCAGCCAAGTGGATATTATCAAATCTACTATTTGTCTTCTTTCTAGGATTTTTAGTGACCATATATATAGCAAATCGGCATTATTCTGAGAAAAATGTCCGAGAAATACAGTCTTTACAAGACGATGTGGACCGATTAAGATGGCATTATTTGTCATTAAAAGCGGACTTGATGAAAAAGAGTAAACAATCCGAAGTAGCAGATAAAGTGAAAGAGAAAGGATTGAGTAACAGTGGAAAGCATCCAATAAAGATTACAGTGGAGTGATTCACTAGACTATGAGAAAACCAAGGTTATTAATTTAAAGGCAAGCGTCATTCCAAATGACAATTGACTAATAACCAATGACCAAGCTACATGGCGAAGATAATTAACATTAAGAATGAAGTTCTAATTCGAGTATATATAGTTGGGTTTATGATAGCTTTGGCAGCATTAGTAATAATGGGTAAAGCGGTAAAAATCCAATTTGCAGAAGGAGAGAAGTGGAGAGGAGTTAGAGATAGTTTAAATATTCAGGAGCGACCGATAGAAGCCGAACCGGGCAACATTTTTGCCGCAGATGGCAGCATATTGGCAACCTCCCTTCCGTTCTTTGACATATATTTTGATCCTACGCAAGCAAGCGACGAACTTTTTGACAAAAATGTGGATTCATTGGCACATTGTTTGGCAAAAATCAACACCGAATTTACAGAAGGTGGTTGGCAACAAATACTAACAGATAAGCGCAACGCAGGAAAAAGATACCTCAAAATAAAGGAAAGAGTAAGTTTTCCCGTTAAGGAAAAAATACAATCCTTTCCAATTTTCAATAAAGGTAGATATAAAGGCGGATTTATCGCCGAAGGAAGATTCAGAAGAGATAATCCATTTAGACCTTTGGGTAATAGAACCTTAGGCTATGTGAGAAAAAATAAAAAAGTTGGCTTAGATGGCTATTTTCATAAAACATTAGCAGGTGAAACAGGAAAACGACTCATGTATAGATTGGGTAATGATAACTGGATGCCTGTCAGTGATTTAACGAAAATAGAGCCGAAAAAAGGCTTAGATATTGTAACAACCATAGACATAAATATTCAAGACGTAGCACATAATGCACTATACGCTGCTGTGAAAAAAAGCAGAGCAATGTATGGAGTAGCTATTGTCATGGAAGTAAAAACGGGCGCGATTAAAGCCATAGCCAATCTTCAAAAATATAAGGATGAAGACAAATGGGGAGAAATTTATAACCATTCTGTTGCCTCTTTATATGAACCGGGTTCTACTTATAAACTAGCTTCCATTATGGCCTTGTTAGAAGATGGCCATATAGAACTCGATGATATAGTAGAACTAGATTCTGGAAAATATGAATTTTATGATGAGTTGTTAGTTGACTCTGGCAAAGAATCTGCAACAACCGACTCCACTACTATAAGACACGCATTTGAAATTTCTTCGAATGTAGGGATTGCAAAGCTGATTGATAAGTATTACAACCGTAATGAAAAAACGGCTAAGCAATTTATCAAACGCATCAAATCTTTTAATCTAAATTCTATGACAGGAATTGAAATTGAAGGAGAAGGCAGACCTTACGTGAAAGAAGTGAATAGCGAAGATGACCTTTGGAGTGGTATTACCTTACCTTGGATGGCGATGGGTTACGAAACCATGATAACGCCACTACAATTACTCAATTTCTATAACGCAGTTGCGAATGATGGTAGAATGATGAAACCTTATTTGGTTAAGGAAATTCAGCAAGAGGGAAAAACTTTACAAAATTTTCCTCCAATAGTCACTAAAAGGCGAATCGCCTCTAGTGGTACCATTCGAGCAGTCAAGACTTTATTAGAAGGAGTAGTAGAGCGGGGCACAGCTGAAAAGCTAAAAAGTAGCCGCTACAAATTTGCCGCCAAGACAGGCACCTCCGAAGTCAATTACCACCGTTTAAATAATAAAATTTCAGATCTTAAGCACGTAGCCTCTTTTGCTGGTTATTTTCCTGCTGAAAATCCAATTTACTCCTGTATTGTGGTCATCAAAGACCCAAAAGTTGGGAGTTATTATGGAGGCGAAGTAGCAGGGCCTGTATTTCGACGAATAGCAGATAAGTGTTTTGATACACAGCCTGCATTCTATAATTCCATGAATGCCAAAACAGTAAACAGGCTTCCTACAGCAGCACTACCACATAATCAATTAGGTTACCGTGATGATTTTGAAGCAATATTAACAACGCTGGATATGGATTATATGACTCGTACTAAAAACGAGTGGTCAGTAGTCACATCTATAAATGACTCACTGAAAATCCGAAGAAGAACCATTCCTGAAAAGAAAGTACCCAATGTGGTCGGAATGGGATTAAGAGACGCACTCTACCTATTAGAGAATAAAGGACTACGAGTCAAAGTTACGGGTGCAGGTAAAGTCAGAAAACAATCCATCATTCCTGGAACACGAATCCGAGGACAAGAAATAAAATTGTTTTTAGGCTAAACCTAGTGGTTAATACCCACTTTTGAAACACTAAAATAAAGACACCTACTTCGACAAATAATTAGATCGCCTAAACGTAAATAATCATTAAACCGCTGTTACTTTTAATAATTTTAATTCTTTAAAGATGAATGACATTCTTTACGGAATGTTATCATTAAAAGTAGAATAGCGAAACTGTTAAAGGCGTTTCGTACAAATTCAACTTCACACTATGAAACTGGAACCAATTTTATCAAATATTACAATTGAACAAAAAGTTGGTCATTCAAATAGAGAGATATCTAAAGTTGTCTTTGATTCCCGAAAGGTAGAGGCCGCGTCCCTCTTTATAGCAGTAAAAGGTACGCAAGTAGATGGACATCGATTCATTGAAAAAGCAATAGCAAATGGAGCAACCGTCATCGTATGTGAAACACTTCCAGAAAAAATAGACGAATCCATTTTATATATAAGCGTAGCGAATAGCGCTGCTGCTTTGGGCATAATTGCTCATAATTATTACCAACATCCGTCAAAGAAACTTCAATTAATTGGTGTTACTGGTACCAACGGAAAAACAACTACGGTAACTTTATTACATCGGTTGTTTTCGGAATTAGGTTATAAAGTTGGCCTATTATCCACCGTTGAAAATAAAATCGGACAAGAGACGATACCATCGACCCATACCACACCTGACGCCATTGCCATCAATACCTTATTGGACAAAATGGTCAATCAAGGCTGCGAATATGCCTTTATGGAAGTCAGTTCTCACGCTATACATCAAGAAAGAATCAATGGGTTGGTTTTCAAAGGAGGCATATACACCAACATTTCACACGACCACCTAGATTATCATAAGACCTTTAAAGAATATATCAACGCAAAGAAGAAGTTCTTTGACGATTTGCCGAAAACCGCATTTGCATTGACCAATGTAGATGACAAAAACGGCAAAATAATGGTACAAAATACCAAAGCAAAAATTGCGACCTATGGGGTGAGAAGAATGGCAGACTATAAAGCTAAGATTCTAGGAAATAGAATCGAGGGCTTACATCTAACAGTGAATGAACAAGAGTTGTACTGTAGATTAGTCGGTGTTTTCAATGCTTATAATTTATTGGCAGTATATGGAGTAGGTAAATTACTGGATTTCGATAATGTAGAATTATTAACAATCTTAAGTAATCTGGCAGCAGCGGAAGGACGGTTTGATACGGTAGTCAAAAATGGCAAAGTGGGAATTGTGGATTATGCACATACACCCGATGCTTTAGTCAATGTTTTGGATACGATTCAAGCAGTCGCCAAGCGCACTCAAAAAATTATCACTTTGGTAGGATGTGGAGGAGATAGGGACAAAGCGAAACGACCGATTATGGCAAAAGTAGCCTGTGAAAAAAGTGATATGGTGATTTTAACTTCTGATAATCCAAGAAGTGAAGACCCCAACGATATATTGGCGGATATGGAAAAAGGAATTCCCGAAGAAGCCAATCATAAAGTGTTGGTGATTTCGGATAGGAAACAAGCGATAAAAACGGCCTGTAAATTCGCAAAAACTGGAGATATAATTCTAGTAGCGGGAAAAGGGCATGAAAAATATCAAGAAATAAAAGGGGAAAAGTTCCCTTTTGACGACAAACAAACTTTAATAAACGAACTGTATTAAAGCAAGCAATGACAGAAACAGTGCATTATCAATGTAAATGTTTAGTTGAAAACAAGTAAAGTTAAAGCACGCACGCATCACTTTAAATGTTCAAGCAACTAGAAGTTTATGTTAAATAACTAAGGGTTGAGGGACCTTTTAGTTATTCAACTTTTACGCTGTGGTAAAAGAGAAAAATTAAAATTGTTTATAGATTTTTAATTTTTCAATGCAAACTGTTGCTGTCGAAGCTTACTAAAGTACAACTGAAAAATCAATTGAGTATTGTGACTTTGAGACCTTTGGTTATTAGTAGTAACTAGTCTTAAAGGCTCAAGAGATTATTTCAGATGAAGAACTATTATCATTCTCAGATTGATGTTTGACGGTTTGCAGCGGGTAACTTTTTATTTAGATGAGGAAAGGCACTTAATTATCATCAAAATTAAAAGTTATTGATACCCGCTGCTCACTGTTTTTTCTTCCGAAAATCGGGAGAAAGAGTAGCCTTAAGAATGTAGTTTTTTGTTGAGACCTTTTCTTTTTAATGGTATAACAACCAAGAAAAATTAAATTTTAACAAATACAACATTTCTTTAATTTTATTATTAGCCTTTTTTGTTAGGCTACTCAGGAATCAAAATTAAAATTAATTGTCGAATTTTTTTAATGTATTCGAGAAATATTTATGAAAAAATATTCAATGCGTTTATTTAAAATATTTTTCTTAACATTACGCCGTAAATAAAAAACTATCACTTTTTTGAAATCTGAGCAATGTCTTAAAAAAGGTTTATTTTTATAACAAATTGATTTTCAATTTATTAGGATAAGTAGGAAACTTTTTTTACCTTGTAGCAGAATCAAAATTATAACGGGCGAACCAACTATGTTTTACCATTTTTTTGAATGGCTACACGAAAATTTCACATGGGCAAGCTGGGCTAGATTATTTGATTATATCACATTTCGAGCGGGGTTAGCCATCTTAATTTCTTTGACAATTTCGATGATTTTTGGTGGAAGCATCATAAATTTTCTTCGAAGACAGCAAGTTGGTGAGACGGTGAGGGACCTTGGACTAGCAGGTCAGAAGGAGAAAGAGGGGACGCCAACAATGGGTGGAATAATAATTGTATTAGCTATAGTAGTTCCATCTGTATTGTTAAACGATTTGACAAATATCTATATTTTGTTGATGCTTTTTGCAACGATTTGGTTGGCAGGTATCGGCTTTATGGATGACTATATAAAAGTCTTCAAAAAAGACAAAAAGGGACTTCAAGGGAAGTTCAAAGTAATGGGGCAGATAGTATTGGGATTCATCATCGGAGCAGTTATGATTTTTCATAATGATGTATTAGTAAGGATAGATGATAAATTAGCAATGGACAAAGGGTATGAAATTATCAAAATGGTAGATGTACCGATTGATAAAAATAATCCTTCAAAAGTAGAATCTTTTGCTTATGTAAAAGCGCCATTGACAAATGTCCCGTTTCTGAAAAATAATGAATTAAACTATTCAAATTTATTCTGGTTTTTGGGCGAAAGCGCATCAAAATATATCTGGATACTATTTATACCACTGATAATTTTTATCATTACAGCGGTTTCAAATGGGGCCAATTTGACAGACGGATTAGATGGGTTAGCAACAGGTGTTTCGGCTATTATTGGCGGTACATTAGGCATTTTAGCATATGTCTCCAGTAACACGGTTTTTGCAGACTATCTAAATATCCTATACATTCCTAACAGTGAGGAGTTAGTGATTTTTTGTGCCTGTTTCTTAGGAGGTTGCATTGGCTTTTTATGGCATAATGCTTATCCTGCAAGAGTATTCATGGGCGATACAGGAAGTCTAATGCTAGGCGGAGTAATTGCCACCTTAGCAGTGTTGATTAGAAAGGAATTATTGATACCTATTTTATGTGGTATCTTTTTAGTAGAAATACTATCCGTTATGATTCAAGTGTCTTATTTTAAGTACACCAAGAATAAATATGGCGAAGGGCGAAGAGTTTTTCTAATGTCTCCATTGCATCATCATTATCAAAAGAAGGGAATGCATGAGGCAAAAATAGTAGCTCGGTTTTGGATAGTCGCAGTATTATTAGCTGTGTTAACCATTATCACTTTAAAATTAAGATAAGTAAGTATCGTCGAATTCCTGACTGCCGTCAGGCAGGCATTCGACGTTTATATAAAAAAGAGAAAAGAGAAAAATAGACAGACTTAGGTATAAGCGCATACCGATTTTTTCGAGTTGCGTAACCATTAAAAAAACTATGAGAAGACTATAAGACCATTCAATTTTCAACTTACCACGGACGATTAGAAAACCATCCGAGAAAAGAAAAGGCTCTTGTAGTTGACTCTAAAATTTAGAGTGCGTTTAGATTTCCATTATTGAATGGAATAATAACTAAACTCTGATGAGTAATCCCTTGCAGAACAGACCGCTAAATTAGTTTAGTAGTTTTAAGTGACAACTCATAAAGGAATTTTAGTCCCGATAAGGCATGGCGAAATTTCATTTTCGTCAATATTAAAGTCAATCGGGAGAGAAAACAACTACGGGCTGGAAGTATTATTAAGGAAAGGTTTCGATGAAAAGTAAAGAGCTTAAATGGTCACACCATAGCATGGTATGCCTATTTGGTTCTATCCCCCCTCTTCACACCTATGCTTTCCTTATTATCTCTCCCCCCAGAGCGTTTCTAACACAATTCCATCAATTAAAGATGGTTTTTTGACAAAATCCTTCGATTTATCGGAGGGGCTAATCAAAGACCGAGCAATTTTAATGTATTGTCGAATAAGCAATTATGAGTACGGTTTACCGAACTAATAGTGAATAATTGATGATTCATAACAAATAACCGTAATTAACTGTGAGCAGTAGAATCTATTCCGAACTAAGAGGTGACAAAGTCATCTGGATGATATTCGCCTTGTTGGCATTATTTTCCATCATCATTAGCTATTCGGCTACAGGTACACTAGCTTTTCGATATCACGGAGGTGACACCAGCAGTTATTTATTGAAACAAGTGGGTATTTTAAGTTTAGGTTTAATATTAGCCTATATGTGCTATTTAATGCACCCCAAACGATACTCAAAAATGGCGGCAACGTTATTTTTACTATCAATACCTTTACTGGTTTATACCTTAGCGTTAGGACCAGAAATTAATGATGCTAGGCGTTGGATAGCAGTGCCTTTTACTAGCTTGACATTTCAAACTTCAGATTTTGCAAAGATTGCTTTGTTCATGTATTTGGCTAAAGTATTGTCTATCAGTGAATATATAAAGGATTTTAATAGTGCATTTTTGCCTATCATCGTCCCAGTTATTATAGTTGTTGGACTAATTTTGCCTTCTGATTTATCAACCGCAGCCTTGATATTTTTAATATCGATGCTGATGATGTTTGTCGGTAGAGTAGACTTAAAATACATCGTGTTATTGATAATGTGCGGAATTGTACTATTTGCTGTGATGATTATTCTAGGTAACTTTTTTCCAGAATTTATTCGGGTAGAAACATGGATAAAGCGGATTAATAACTTTAGAATGAATCTCGACGGGGAGTACCAAATCCAGCAAGCCAAAATGGCGATTGCTAGTGGAGGGCTTTTCTGGGGGGAGGGACCAGGCAATAGTATGGTAAGAAATACTTTGCCATCTGCCCATGCGGATTGTGTGTTTGCAGTAATAGTCGAAGAGTATGGTCTTTTGGGAGGCTTTGTGATAATTAGCTTATTCTTGCTTTTACTTTTTAGAGTTATCACATTAGTAACGGTCAGCAATAAAGGATTTGGAGCCATGTTGGCATTAGGATTAACTTTAAATATTGTTATCCAAGCTTTAGCCAACATCGCGGTAACGGTTCATTTAGTACCAGTTACGGGATTGGCCTTACCAATGCTAAGTTATGGAGGAACTTCATTATTATTCACGTGTATTTCCTTTGGCATTATCTTGAGCGTAAGTAAAAACATACAGAAAATAACAGAACCTGAAGCAGTAGGAGAGGACTTTGGTAAAGCAGCAAGACCACCACAAAGAAGTGGAGATAGAAATTGAAAAAAATGAAAGTAATTATAAGCGGCGGCGGCACAGGCGGGCATGTATTTCCTGCGATTGCCATTGCAGATGCGTTAAAGAAAATAGACCCAACGGTAGATATATTATTCGTGGGAGCACAGGGCAAGCTTGAGATGGAAAAAGTTCCAAAAGCAGGTTACCCGATTAAAGGATTAAAAATTAGTGGTTTCCAGCGAAAATTGACATTAAAAAATTTCCTCAACCTATTTCATTTAGTAGGAAGTCTTTGGAAATCTTTTTGGATAGTACGGGAATTCAAACCTGATGTCGTAGTCGGAGTTGGTGGTTACGCAAGTGGCCCAACCTTAGAAATGGCATACAGACAAGGCATTCCAGTTTTGGTACAAGAGCAGAACTCTTATGCAGGAATAACGAATAAGTTATTAGCAAAAAAGGCTCAAAAAGTTTGTGTTGCCTATCCAAACATGGAGCGTTTTTTTCCAAAAGAAAAACTACAAATGACTGGCAATCCAGTGCGAGATGATATTGGTAATTTAGACCATTTAAGAGCAGAAGGATTAGCACATTTTGGATTAGCTCAAGGCAAAAAAACAATTTTGCTATTTGGTGGAAGTTTAGGAGCAAAGACTTTGAATATAGCGATGAGATTCAATGCAGAGGAGATAAGTCAATTGACTGATATTCAGATACTTTGGCAAGCTGGAAAGTTGTACATTGAAGATTATAAGGATTGCGAAACGGCGCAATTACCAAACGTTGAAATTCGACCATTTTTAGATAGAATGGATTTAGCTTATGCGATAGCGGATGTAGTGATTTGTAGAGCAGGTGCATTGACTATTTCAGAATTAAGCATGGTAGGGAAACCCACCGTGTTAATACCTTCCCCAAATGTGGCGGAAGATCACCAAACGATGAATGCAAAAGCCCTTGTCGATATACATGCGGCTTTACTAGTAAAGGATTCGGATGCAACCATCGAGATGCTTCCGAAGGCTATTCATATTTTGAGAAACGACACACAAAGTCGCCAATTGAGCCAGCAAATTAAAACATTGGCGAGACCGAATGCAGCGAGTGAGATTGCGCAGGAGGTTAAAAAACTGGCTGTAAGAAAACGGTAAAAAAGGGAACGGAAGATGGCAAACTAATGTTTGACCGTCTACCGTGAACCGTCCACCGTGAGCTTGTAGTGATGAAAAAATAAATTTACCTCGAAGATTTTGAATTGAATCTTTTTTCTATAAGTTTTACAACTCATTGAAAAAAGAATCCATTTCAAAATCGGTAAACTCATTTTTTCAAAGTTCTAAGAAAAATGCAAAAAGAAGTTACAAGAACCCTTAAACGTTTAGGATGGATAGCTCTGATTTTATTGATTGGAGTTGTTTTAATCAAAATGATAGAGAAAAAGCAGACCACTAAAACGATAGCGGTTGCTGTAAAAATAACACATTTGCCAGATGGCAATGATTTATTGACGAAAGGAGATGTTTTTGAAATGCTAGACCGAAGTTTTGGTTACTCCATGGAAGGCATTCCGCAGAGTACGGTCAATGTAGAACGAATAGAGAAAGTGTTAAAAGAAAATCCTTTTGTGTTGGATGCCGAAGCATATATGGGCGCTAACAATACGGTGCAAATTGACATAGAACAAAGAATTCCAGTAATTCGGATTATTGATAAGATGGAACTGAGCTATTATTTCGATAAAGATGGAAATAAAATGCCAACCTCAAAGCACTTTACAGCTAGGGTTTTAACGGCAACAGGCAATATTCCTCCTTATACACCAGAATTTATGGAACGAGCGAATCATCCGCTGAATCAATTATTTGATTTAGGTGAAAAGTTACTAGCGGATGATTTATACCATCCAATGATGGAGCAAATTTATGTAAATGCAAAGCGAGAATATACATTGATTCCCAAATTAGGGAATCAAAAAATTTTGTTAGGCAAATATGAAGAAATTGACATTAAGTTAGAAAATCTAAAAGTTTTCTATAATAAAGCTATCGCCAATATGGGATGGCGAAAATATAAAACTATCGACTTGCGCTATAAGGGGCAAGTCGTCACTGAGAAACGATAACACAGGTAATCAGTTTACGGTTCATGAAGAAAATCAGTCTGAGAAAAACAGTGAACCTTAAACAACTACCGCACAATTTAGTCCACCAAGGAAGAGAAACGAAAAATATTTCTTCCGAAAACACTAGCAGGTTATGGAAATAAACACTAACCAATCTAAGGAATTAGTTGTCGCACTGGACATCGGCACATCGAAAGTATGTGCCATAGCAGGCTGCAAAAACGAACATGGGAAACTCGAAATTTTAGGAGTAGGAAAAGTAGAATCTACTGGAGTGATGAGAGGCGTAGTAACCAATATCGAAAAAACGGTCAAAGCTATTTCTGATGCTATTGCAGCTGCAGAGCGACAATTTCAGGATTCTTTCAAAGTTGTCCATGTAGGTATTGCAGGACAACATATCAAAAGTTTGCATCACCGAGGGATGTTAACCCGTGACAATATGCATTCTGAGATATCGACTAAGGATATTGAAAAATTAGTTAGTGACATGCACCGACTAGTATTACCTCCGGGTGATAAAATCTTGCATGTAATTCCACAAGAATATACCGTAGATAATGAGGTGGGAATCGTAGACCCAATAGGTATGTCAGGGGTTCGATTAGAAGCAAATTTCCATATTATAACAGGTCAAATCACGGCTTCCAATAATATTACGAAATGTGTCAATAAAGCAGGTTACCAAGTAGCAGATATTACGTTAGAGCCAATTGCTTCGGCAGCATCCGTATTGAGTGAAGAGGAATTAGAGGCAGGTGTAGCATTAGTAGACATAGGGGGAGGCACGACCGATATTTCTGTTTTTTATGAAGGTATTCTAAGACATACTGCAGTAATTCCTTTCGGTGGCGATGTGATTACGAAGGACATCAAAGAAGGATGTACGGTGATGAAACATCAAGCAGAAAAGTTAAAAGTTAAATTTGGGTCAGCTTTGGCAGATGAAGTATTTGATAATCGAGTGATTGCGATTCCTGGTTTAAAAGGAAGAGACCCAAAGGAAATTTCAGAAAAGAATTTAGCATTAATCATACAAGCAAGAGCAGAGGAGATATTAGATTACGTAGTATGGCAGATTCGTCGGTCAGGTTTTGAGAAAAAGCTAATTGGTGGGATTGTATTGACAGGTGGTGGAGCTTTATTAAAAGACTTGGATAAATTGACAGAATTCCATACAGGCATGACTGCAAGAGTAGGTATTCCTGCGGAACACTTAGCACATGGTAATTTAGAACAAGTATACAGTCCAGTTTTCTCAACAGGAATTGGCTTATTATTACGAGGAATCGAAGCGGTAGAAACAGGAAAAGTTGCTTATTCGCATAAAGAACCAGCCGTAGAGCAAGTAGCTACCGAAGCAGTCTACGAACAGGAACCCGAAGCAGTTGGAATTGAAGCGGATGGTAAATGGTATTCCGAATTATTTAAAAAGACGAAAGAATGGTTCGAAGCAGAACCAGATACGGAGTATTAAAACGGTATCCGGTTAACGGTTGACGGTACACGGCATATAGTTATTTGAAAACTATATTTTTGTATAGACACAGTTACCGAAGTAATAAACCGTAATTCTGTGTAGTATAACCCCGTGTACCGTGCACTATGTACCGTACACCGTTTAAAAAAAATCTTTAACTGAGAAAACTTATAAATTATGATGTTCGATATGCCCAAAGGAGAAGGATCCATCATCAAAGTAATTGGTGTCGGTGGTGGCGGTAGTAACGCAGTCACTCACATGTTCAATCAAGGTATTATAGGCGTAGATTTTGCCATATCTAATACAGATATTCAGGCAATTGATACCAGCCCAGTACCAGTAAAAATCCAATTAGGCCCCGCTTTAACAGATGGAAGGGGAGCAGGTTCAAGACCACAAATAGGTCGACAAGCATGCATCGAGTCCATCGAAGAGGTAAAGGAATTTTTGGAAGATGGGACTAAAATGTTGTTTGTTACCGCTGGAATGGGGGGAGGAACAGGAACAGGTGCTGCGCCAATTATAGCCAAGACTGCCAGAGAAATGGGGATTTTGACAGTTGGTATTGTAACATTACCATTTACTTTCGAAGGTAGAAAAAGAACAAGTCAAGGTGGCGAAGGATTGGATGAGTTAAAGAATAACGTAGACACCTTAATCGTAATTTCTAATGATAAATTGCGTCAGATACATGGCAATCTATCTTTATCACAAGCTTTCTCAGAAGCAGATAGTATTTTAGCAACAGCCGCTAAAGGTATTGCAGAAATTATCACTGTACCGGGTTATGTCAACGTTGACTTTGAAGATGTTAATACGGTGATGAGAGAAAGTGGGATTGCGATTATGGGCACCGCAGCAGCAGATGGAGAGGGTAGAGCAATGCGAGCAGTAGATGATGCACTAAATTCTCCGTTATTAGAAGATAGTAATATCAAAGGAGCTCAACATATTTTATTGAACATTACTTCTGGCACGAAGGAAGTCACGATGGATGAAATTTTCGAAATAACGGAATATGTCCAACAAGAAGCTGGTTTTGGTACCAACTTAATTTGGGGTAACTGCTTCAATGAAGAGTTAGGAGATAAAATTAGTGTGACGGTTATCGCAACAGGTTTCGAAAGTAATAAGCCAGAAAAGATAGCTAGAGAAGACAATAAAGTAGTCGTTGCTTTAGATGATGAAGAACCAGTTGAGGCTGTTCAAAAAAAAAGTACTCCCGATCTAATATCGGTAGTAGGAGAGAATTCAACTACTTTTGAGTTTGAAGATATTCAATTAGACAAATATAGAAAGACGCGCTATTCTTATGATGAGCCATATGTGAAAGATGAAGAGCGAGAAAAAGCGGAAAGCGAGCGTAGAAAGCGTCAAGAGCGAGAGGATAGACGAAGAGAAAGTCTAAGGACTAACGTTAGTAAGTTGAATAACCCACAGGTTATCAATGAGTTAGAAAATCAGCCAGCTTATCTTAGAAGAAAAGTTAGACTGAACGAAGTACCTCATTCTTCGGAGGAATCAACTTTGTCAAACTGGTCTATTTCTGATGAAGAAGCACCAGAAATTAGTAGAAATAACACTTATCTACATGATAATGTAGATTAAGGAAAAATATAAGAGCGCGCAAAATAGGAGGCAGTAATGCCCAAATTGCGTTGCTAAAGATTAATCGAATCTTTCCTTCTTGAGAGGTAGTTTGAAGTAATTCAGACTGCCTCTTTTTTGTTAAGGAAGTAAAAAATAAAGGAGCAGATTACACAAAAGAAACAAATTACAAATACTTCTTATTCACATAGAAAGTACCAAAGGGAAGCAACGAAGCAATCAACACGATAAAAGTTGTTTTCGTATCCCATTTCATCCTTGACCGAATGAACAAGGCGAGGATAATATAAGCTAGGAATAGCAAGCCGTGGGGCATGCCCAACGATTTTACGACTAAACTATTCCCTGCCAAATATTTGACTGGGACACCAACAAATAGTAGGCCTATATAAGAAAGACCTTCTAAAAAACTTATAATTTTAAACAAGCTGATAATACCTGTATTATTCCCGTTTTTTTCGTTCATCTAAATTAATATTTTGGAAAGGAATAAACTATTCTGATAAAAGTACTTTTGTCGCCTTACTAAACTCCTTCCAGTTCAATTTTTTATTCTTATTTTTATCTAGACCGCGAATAATTTTATTAGCTACTACAGGCGCTAAGAAACGATTCACCTTTGCCTTTTTAATCAGCTTTTTGATTTCGTCATATTCCAAGTACCCATCTCCATTTTTATCAAAAAAAGCGAAGGCATCTTTCGGGTCTTTAAATTTTTGCGTAATTAGAATTCTAATTTTGCCTAAGACTTCTTTTTTACTAGCCATATTTTTTAGTTTAAAAATTTTTGAAATCAGGTAAGGCAAAATAAATTAATAAAGTGGTCATTTTGAGGAAATATTTTTTCCTAGACAAGGCATGAACCC
>CALLVC010000235.1 GCA_938010785.1 uncultured Saprospiraceae bacterium | reverse complement strand
AGAACCCGAAAGTATTCCTGAACGAAATATGGCAACGATGCGGCGGGTGTTTGGGAAGGGTAGGCAGTAGGCAGGGAGCAGTAGGCTCGTTTAGGTTGAATTAGATGAACTCATAAATGGCTAATTAATTATTTTACTTTGCCTCAAACGGAGGATAGACGGATTTTGCTGTTCTTACATGTTTTTCGCAATAGCAATAGAGCCAATTGAAAATTCTAAATTGTATCAGATTGTGGTGAAACTGTCCCTGCGGGACAAAACATTGGTAAATGACTCTAAAACAACGCATAACACTTTTAATCCAACTAGGTGAATATTTGCTTTCAGGAGATGAATTTCTGAAAGCGGTGATGCATCGCACCCAATATAATAATGCTTGGTTAACGGTAGACAATTGCGAAAAGTCAGTGCAGGCTATTGGACAAAATCTTTTACAAGCATCCTTATTAGAAAATTGGGCAAAGACATATGACGTGCAAGAGCGGACGATTTCTAAAAAGGTAGGATTAGTAATGACAGAAAGTATTCCTTTTTCGAATTTTCCTGATTTATTGGCTATCTTTTTGTCCGGTCATCAGGCTATTATAAAATTAGCGGAGAAAGATAGATTTTTGATTCCTCAGTTAATCAAAAAAATGGGGGAGTGGGACGAGGCTTCTAAGTCTTATTTTGAAATAGTAGAACGATTGACTGGATTTGATGCGGTCATTACTACTAGAAATAATGGCGCTATTGATTATTTTGAAAAATATTTTGGAAAATATCCAAATATTATCAGAAAAAATAAAAGTGCTATCGCTATCTTGGATGGAACGGAAAGCATGGCAGAATTGTATGCTTTAGGGAATGATGTATTTGAGTATTATGGATTGGGAAGTCGAAATGTTTCTAAACTATATGTACCAAAAGATTTTCAATTTGAGCCACTTTTAGAAGCTTTTCATGAGTACAATAGCATCGTTTTAAACAATAAATACAAAAATAATTTTGATTATAATTATGCGATGTTGATGCTAAATAAAGTACCGTATAAAGCAAATGGCTGTATCATTTTGACTGAAAATGAGGCAATTACCTCAAGAATTGCTTCGCTTCACTATGAATTTTACGATAAAGCCGATACTTTAGTAGTAGAAATTAGTCGACGAGCTGAAGAAATTGAGTGCGTGGTTTCTAATATGCATTTACCAAACATCGAAACTATTCCTTTTGGAAAGACACAGCAACCTGGATTAACAGATTATGCAGGTGGAATAGATACGATGGAATTTTTAATAAATTTATAAGTAATTTAGGAACTTTGAAAAAATAAATTTACCATTTGCTCGACGGCTTCGCCGCCTCGCTGAGGGGGTGTTAGGGGGTAGCGAGACCTATTAGTAAATTCATTTAATCCGAATTCCTTAAGTTACAATATCAAAAAAAATGACAAATATAGTAGCAATTGTGGGTAGACCGAATGTGGGGAAATCAACCTTTTATAACCGTATGGTTGGAGGGCGACAAGCCATTGTAGATGATGTAAGTGGCGTAACGCGGGACCGAATGTACGGAACTTGCGAATGGAATGGGAAATCTTTTACCGTGGTAGATACGGGAGGATTTGTTCGAGATTCTGATGAAATATTCGAGGTAGCGATTCGAGACCAAGTAAAAATTGCGATTGAAGAGGCAGGCGTTATCATTTTTATGGTGGATGTCTCAACTGGTATAACAGATTTGGATGACCAAATGGCACAAATGTTACGCCGTTCGGATAAGCCAGTTTTGTTAGCGGTTAATAAGGTAGATAACCACCAAAGATTATTAGATGCTAATGAATTTTGGAGTTTAGGTATAGAAGAAACTTATTTTTTAGCGTCTATCTCTGGAAGTGGAACAGGAGATTTGTTAGATGCAGTGACAGAAAAATTAGCAGATGATGCGGACGTTGATGATGACGATATGCCTAAATTTGCCATTGTTGGCCGTCCAAATGTTGGTAAGTCTTCTTTGACGAATGCACTGTTGGGCGAGGAACGAAATATCGTTACACCAATTGCAGGAACAACGAGAGACCCCATTCATTCTACTTATTCTAAGTTTGGAAAAGAGTTTAGAATCATTGATACTGCTGGTATTCGAAAAAAACGTAAAGTCCATGAAGATTTAGAGTTTTATTCGGTGATGCGTGCCATTCGTGCCATTGAAGACTCTGATGTGATTTTGCTGATGATAGATGCTCAAACTGGTATTGAGGCTCAAGATATGAGTATCTTTAATTTGGCTAAAAAACGCAATAAAGGGATAGTCATATTGGTTAATAAGTGGGATTTAATGGATAAAGAGACCAATACGGCTCGTGATTTTGAGAAGGAGATGAAAAAGAAAATGGCACCATTTGTGGATTTGCCCATTGTTTTCATTTCTGCCTTAGAAAAACAACGAATTTTTAAAGCAGTGGAAGCTGGATTAGAGGTATATGAAAATCGGTCTCAGAAGATAAAAACATCGGTATTAAACGAAGTTATTGGAGATGCTATCGAAGCATATGAACCACCTTCTCACCGTGGTAAATTTATCAAAATTAAGTACATTACGCAGTTGCCTACTTATTACCCTGCTTTTGCTTTTTTCTGTAATTATCCTAAGCATATTAAGGAGAGTTACCGAAATTATCTAGAAAACCAATTGCGAAAGAATTTTAATTTTAAAGGTGTACCAATTGGTATATTTTTTAGAAAGAAATAATTTAGAGTAGAGAGTAGAGAGTAGAGAGTAGAGAGCTATTTTTCGAAAACTTGGTCAATTGTGAGCACCTTAGGATTAATAATTATCGATGCCAAGTCTCTAATCCCTGCCTTGCCAGCAGGCAGGTCTCAGTATAGCGGTCTCTAATCTCTATTCTAAATAGTTACCAAATAAGAATTTTAATGCTCCAACCAATTTCCATCGAAGAAAAAGAATGGCTGCAATCCATGAAAGCAGGTGACGAATCTGCCCTGCAAAAGATATTCAAGCATTATTATAAGTATTTAGTAGTTACTGGGTATAATATTACTGGAGATAATGAAAAAGCAAAAGATTTAGTACAAGATGTCTTTTTTGAATTGTGGAAAAAAAGAGAACAAATTGAAGTTCAAACTTCCCTAAAAGCTTACCTACGAAGAGCAGTAGTCAATCGGTCTTTAAATTATATTAAAACCCAAAAACGATTTGATTTTGGGGACGAAAATTTTGATGCGCAAACTCCTGATAAAACATTTTCGGCTCAGAAAAATTTAGAGGCACAAGATTTAAAGGTTGCTTTAAATACAGCGATTGATAGTTTACCCGCTAAATGTAAGGCTATTTTTATGTTGAGTCGATATGAAAAATTATCCCATAAAGAAATTGCCGTCAAACTAGATATTTCCACAAAAACCATTGAGAATCAGATTACTAAGGCCCTAAAAATTGTTAGAACTGCAGTAGAGAAATATAACATTTTGAGCTTACTTTTGCTTTTAATAGCTTATTTATAAAAAAAATCAATATTAGGTGGGGGGAAGCCCATTTTTAACTGTCTTAGGAATTGAATAGTAATCAAAAAAATATTTCAGTCAATCAAAAAGTTAAGGAGCACCCGATTAACGCTTAGGAATGGTACATTAATAAATTGCGTTTTTATGAGTAGTTACCTGCCTGCCGGCCAGGCAGGTAACTACTCAGAAGAATGTAAATTTATTATTGAACTATTCCTTTTAACTACTGATTAATTTAAAAATGAAAAAAGACAATTACATTGCGCTAATTTATAAAAAACTCAAAGGCGACATTTCGCTGGAAGAGCAATCACAGTTAGACATTTGGGAGGGAGCGACCTCCGAAAATGCTCAACTTTCTAAGCAATTGGAAAAGGATTGGGTATTGACCGAAGACTACACGCCTTCAGTCGATTTTGACATTGATGTCGATGCTGATTTTAAATTATTACAACAACGAATTGATAAAGATGCTAACCTTATGGAGTCTCCTGCGGATAACATGAGAGTAGCCAACCAACCCATAGGGAAGGTCGTAGCTATGTCCAGCAAAAAATCTAGTACTCGTTGGATTGGATGGGCTTCGGCAGCAGTAATCGCATTAGCGCTTGGTTTTTGGTTTTTGAATAATCAAAACGATGGACTGTCTAACACCTTGATTGCTGAAACGAACTACCAAGAAAAGAAAACAGTGACTTTAAATGATGGCACCATCGTTTGGTTAAATGGAAATAGTAAATTGACTTATTCTACTGAGTTTTCTGGGAATGAAAGACTAGTGCAATTGACTGGAGAAGCTTTTTTTGATGTAACAAAAAATCCAAATAAACCTTTTATTATAGAAACGACTAAATCCAAAGTGACTGTTTTAGGTACCTCCTTTAATGTACGGTCTCGTATTGCTGAAAACATGACAGAGGTCGTGGTGAAAACAGGTAAAGTTCGGCTAGAAAATACGGCAGGAGATAAAAAAGTAGAGTTGACGCCCAACGAAAAAGGTATCCATGACCTGTCTACTAATTTAGTGACCGAGATGGCGGAAAAAGATATGAATGATTTAGCTTGGCATAGTGATAAACTTATTTTTAATAATACCCCTTTGAGTGAGGTACTAAATGATTTAGAAAGGCAATTTGAGGTAGAAATCACTTTAAAAGATGCTAGTTTGAATAATTGTAAATATGGAGGAATTCATAACGTGGAGCAAGGTATTGAATCTATCTTGAATGCTATTGCACATGACTATAAAATGGAATTAAAACCATTAGGTAACACTTCTTTTGAATTAATAAATGGAAGTTGCCAATAAAAATAGGATAATGGAATTGGAAAAATTAAATCCACCCAAAATTGGAGTTTTAGCAATAGTAATCCTTTTAGTATAAGTGATTAGTGACTAGTTGATTAGTGATTGGATTAGACGTTGAGCATTAACGCTTAATCCAATCACTAATCACCAATCACTAGTCACTTTGCTACCTAAGTTTCAAAATGCTATTGTTTATTTATTTGGGTAGGTTATTTTTTCCTGCTCCCTAAATAAAAAATCACCCGAAATCTAATCTTTCTAATGAGGAAAATCCTGTTAATACTAACTTGGACACTATTGGTGTATTCCGTTGTGGGACAGTCTGTATTAGATAGGAAAATGGATTTTCAAGTAGCCGACATCCCTGTTTCGGATGCGCTCATTTCTCTCTGTGAAAAAGCGGATATCAATATTTCTTTTGATAGTCGTTTGTTAGCTGAAACTCCCAATGTTTCTCTCCAATATCAAAATAAATCCCTTAAATCTTTATTAAACGCTTGTTTAAAAGAAACCGAAATAGGTTTTAAGTGGATGGAGAACCGTTTGGTGCTTTATCAAAAACCACCTCCAATTTATACCATTAGTGGTTTCGTGGAAGATAGTTTATCGGGAGAACGATTAGTCTCTGCCACGGTCTTTGATTATATTTCAGGTAAAGGGACCACTACCAACGAATATGGTTTCTATAGTTTGTCTATTCCTCGTGGAAAAGCTTCATTAGGATTTTCTTACCTAGGCTTCAATTCTCGAACTTATCAAATCAATATTGGAAAAAACCTTTATTTCAATGTGCCTTTACAATCTTCTATTACCTTAAAAGAGATAGTGGTTACGGATAGTAGAATTGATGTAAAGGAAGGTTTGTCTGTTGTAGATGCTCCTAATTTTGTCATGGATGAGTTGAGAAAAATGCCTGCTACAGGGGGGGAACCAGATGTGCTTAAATTTTTTCAAACTTTACCTGGGGTAGAATCAGGGTCAGGAAGTCTTGGAGGAACTCATGTTAGAGGTGGAGATGCGAATCATAATCTAGTGTTGTTAGACGGAGTCCCCGTTTATAATCCTAGTCATTCGTTTGGTTTATTTTCGATTTTTAATGAAAATATTATAAAAAGTGCTAAAATCTATAAAGGTAAATTTCCTGCTAAATACGGCGGACGTTTAGCATCTGTGATAGATATTCAAACGAAAGATGGAAATGATAAAGAATGGAATTTTGGTGCAGGAACTAGTTTACTGGCTACTAATGTTTTTGTGGAAGCACCAATTATTAACGATACTTCTTCTTTTTTTATATCAGGAAGAAGGACGCATTTAGAACCTCTTTTTGGCTCCATTTATTTTGATAGCGAAGCGGATAGCACCTTTACCACGGGAAGAGTTAATTATTTTTTTTATGATTTTAATGCCAAAGTAAATTATGCGGTATCAAACAAGGATAAACTTTATATAAGTTTTTATAAAGGGGCAGATAAATTAAGTTTTTTAAGCTACGAGACTCCTTTTTTTGAAGAAGATATAACAGAAGATGAAGATACTAGAATAACTCGGGAAGGCGACTATTTGAATGCAAATTGGGGTAATACTATTCTTTCTTCTCGATGGAATCGGGTTTGGAATAATAAATTATTCTCCAATCTTACCCTAACTTATAGTGAATTTGGTTTTCAATTCTTGACCACTTCTTCCTTAGAGAAAGAGGAATATGAAAGAGAATATACGGAGATAGAACAATTTAATTTTTCCTCTAATATCCAAGATATCGCCTTAAGTATGGATTTTGATTATTTTAAAAATAATAAACATCATCTAAAGTTTGGTATAGGGATAAAAGAGCGAATATTTAGCCCAGATTTATTATATACGGATTTTATTTTAGAAGAGGATGATGTTGAAATTGATGAAGAATTCCTTGTGGAAGAAATTGGTGATACGCCCTATTTTGCTAACGAATTGAATCTTTATTTTGAAGACGATTGGACCATTACCGATAAACTTTCCGCCCAATTAGGAGTTCATAATGCCATTTTTACTGCATCCAATACAGCTTGGATTGCTTTTCAGCCTAGACTTTCTATTCACTATGATTGGTTCCCTTCGACCAAAGTTTATGCTTCTTATAGCAGAATGAGCCAATTTTTACATGTTTTGAGTCCGGCGGGCATTAGTATGCCTTTTGACTTATGGGTTCCTTCTACGAATAAGGTAGCACCAGAACATGCTAATCAGTTTTTGATTGGAACAGCATGTCAGTTGCCTGCTAGTTTCACTTTTGGCCTTGAAATGTATTATAAAAAACTAAATAATTTGATTACTTATAGTTCAGAGGTGGGTGATTTTTTTCTGAGCGAAAATCGTAATTTTGAATGGGAGGAAGAAGTTACTTTTGGAGAGGGATGGAATTATGGATTAGAAACTTCTTTGACTCGTAAGGAAGGTAAAACCACAGGTTATCTTAATTATACTTGGTCTAAGGCAGAACGCAGGTTTGATGGATTGAATAATGAAGAACGATTTAGATTTAGATTTAATAGAAACCATGTTTTTAAGGTAGGTTTAAATCAAGAATTTGGCCCTAAGTTTAGTTTTTTTGCTTCTTGGTATTATGGTTCAGGACAATTTACCACCCCTCGGGTAATTGAAATTCATGGAGAAGGAGAAAGTATTGATAATTTTCAATTTTCAATTAATAATGATGCAGAAGAATTAAACACTTCACAATTATCTCCACATCATCAATTAGATGTTAGTTTCAATTTTCATTGGCCTAAAAAAAGAGTCGAACACTTCTTCACTTTCAGCATTAACAATGTTTATAATAACCAAAATGCACTATTTTCTGTTAGAGAAACAGAAGCTGATAATCCAGATAACTATACTCAAGTTGACTTTCCAGGATTACCTATTATGCCAGGGTTAAGGTATGCGATTAAATTTTGATTGTAGGAAGGGGAGGGAAAGTCTTGATTTATAAAAAATCATCTTTGTAACTTTTTAACACAGTTCATCAAACAATCTTTACTAAGATATTTAGTTGCGAATTAGACTTTATTAGGCAAAACGGTCTTCGATTAACTTAACCTGTGCTGAGATAGTAGTGAAAATAGTGAGGATGAGTAGAAGGATAGTCCCCCTTTTCGATGGTTTGGTAGTCTCATATTTTGATGTTAATAGTTAACTACATTAATTTCTTCAGGTGAAGGTAATAATAGCTTCTACAATAACCAAACTATTTGAATGGATGGACAATAGGGAAGTATGTCCAAGTAGCGGGGAAGTATGTCCAACTTTTTCATGATAGTAGTCGATAATTTTGCAGTATTAATTATTAAAATAAATTTTAAACAATTTTTTATTATGAAAAATATTATTTCTAAGTTTTTATTCTTATTCGCCTTAATTACTATAAGTCAATCTTGTAATGTAAATAATACAGCTAAAAATTCAAGTGATGAAATGCTAGAGAAGACTGTGAAGACGATGAATGCTTCCGCTCAAAGTGTAAAGCTTGAGCAAACAAAAGGAGCTTTTTCAACGACCTCTTTAGTATTAGCCCCAGGACAGTATCAATTCGAGATTGCGAATAGTGATGTAGACCACGAAGTTGGATTTGTATTAGTACCAAAAGGAAAATACGATGCAGCGGACCACATCAAAGCAGCTTACGTTACGGCACCTGTGGCACAGGGCAAGAGTTCTATGACGAGTGTAGTAAATTTAGCTGCTGGGGAATACGAATATTTTTGCCCATTAAATCCTACACCAAAGTATGCTTTGACAGTTTCTGATAAAATTGAAAATGTAAAGTTGACGCAGACAGTAGGAAAGTTTGATACAGAAAACTTAGTATTAGCACCGGGGCAGTATCAATTCGAGATTGCGAATAGTGATGTAGACCACGAAGTTGGATTTGTATTAGTACCAAAAGGAAAATACGATGCAGCGGACCACATCAAAGCAGCTTACGTTACGGCACCTGTGGCACAAGGCAAGAGTTCTATGACGAGTGTGGTAAATTTAGCTGCTGGGGAATACGAATATTTTTGCCCATTAAATCCTACGCCAAAGTATACTTTGACGGTTAAGTAAATAAAAGAAATATTTGCGCTTATTTATAGGCATATTTCAAAGAATAAAATATAAAGGGCCAAAAGAATATACCTTTATACTAGAAATCGGTATCGCATTATTGTGGTACCGATTTCCTGTTTTGTAATCTCAGGTAACTAGTGGTTGACCAAGTATGATTTGATGGGTAAAAAGTAACCGCCAAATTAGGGCGAACGAAAAGTCGTTTTTATAATATGTAATCGACTGATAAAAGTTAAAAACTGCTAAAATATTGGTTTGAAGATGCAATCTTCAAACATCGAGGGTGCACTTCCGAACCGCAAGCGGATGGGATGCAATTGGGATAATAGCCGTAGCTATTAAGCCCGATTTTCTAACGACGAGTAGGCGAAAAAGAACGATTATTAAACTGTTAAATATTTATGTCTTGAG
>CALLVC010000234.1 GCA_938010785.1 uncultured Saprospiraceae bacterium | reverse complement strand
TTTGCATAAATCTTGCTTGAATAAAATTAAAAAATGATAAAAGTGAAGCTGTATTTTTCCCTGCGCTTCAAGAGTGAAATTAGTATTTTTTTACTAATTATATAAAAAACAGCAAACTATATTTTAGAAATTGACGGTAAGAGGAGATTTTGTGTGGGATAAAATGTGGCGGGATATAGAGAAAATAATTTATCCGTTTTCCTTCACTAATCCGCGGTTATATGGATTAGTGAAGGAACATGGATGACTAGGTTCTTACATAAATATTAAGGGTTTTCTTATAAAAATGGAACATCCGAGCAAATGTTGATTGAGGCTGTCTCATAAGTAAAACCTAAAATTTAAAAACCGAATAAAATATGGATTTCCTCCCCCTACCCCCCTCCAAATGGGGAAATGCATCGTGCAATAAAATAAATCAGTACTTTATTTGGTGTTATTTTTTTAAAAAGGTCTTATGAGACAGCCCCAATCAAAAAAAGGGATTAAAGGGGGAGCTAAAAATAGATTTTCTATGAAAATCCATTTTTAGCTCCCCCTTTAATCCCTTTTTTACAAATTTTGCCGTTCGATACGGCAAAATTTGTTAGGAACGTCTAATTACTTTCACTTAGTCCTCTAACTTCAATATTTCGCTTGTCCAACTTCGAATCTTGCGCAACAGACCCGGTCGATTATTTAAGGAAACGCCATAGGTTGGTATCATCGTTTTTAAGACTTTTTGCCATTTTTTTGATTTCATTTCTTTGGCAAAACACGTTTCTAAAACATTCAGCATAATAGAAACAGAGGTACTCGCACCAGGAGAAGCACCCAATAAGGCGGCTAAAGAACCATCCGCAGCGGCAACGATTTCTGTTCCAAATTGGAGTTTTCCGCCTTCTTTTTCGTCCTTTTTGATAATCTGGACTCTTTGACCTGCAATCTTCAATTCCCAGTCTTCCATTTTTGCATCTGGATAGTAGGATTGTAAAAACGCAAAGCGTTCTTCCATTGATTGTGTTACCTGATTGATTAGGTATTTGGTCAAGCCAATATTATTGATACCTGCTTTAAGCATCGGCCAGATATTGTGCATTTCTATTGAAAACGGTAAATCGAAATAAGACCCATTTTTCAAAAATTTAGTCGAAAATCCCGCATATGGCCCAAATAATAATCCTTGCTTGCCATCCATCCAACGCGTGTCTAAATGGGGTACAGACATTGGCGGATTTCCTTCGGCTGCTTTGCCGTAAACTTTTGCACTATGCTGTTTTATCACATCTGGATTATTACATTTTAACCATTGCCCACTAACTGGAAAGCCTCCATATCCTCGACCTTCTGGAATATCTGATTTTTCCAATAAAATCAACGACCCGCCACCTGCACCGATAAACACAAAATTACAAGCTACGTCTACTTCTTCTCCCGAACCTAAATCCTCCATTTCTACTTTCCAAGTACCATCCTTTAAATGGGTCAAATCTTGTACTTCGTGCCCTAAGTGCACCTCTACCCCATCCAATTGCTCCAGATAATTTATCATCCCACGGGTAATCGCCCCAAAATTTACATCTGTTCCAATATCCATTCGAGTCGTCCCTAATTGATGCTTATGCACTCGATTATTCATCATCAAAGGAATCCAATCGGTTATCTGTCCGTGATCATCGGAGTATACCATGTCTTCGAAAATGGCGTGTTTGGACATCGCTTTGTATCGTTTTTGTAAAAACCGAACATTCTCATCGCCTGTCACAAAACTCATGTGTGGAATGTCATTGATAAACGACTGATTACTTGGGAATAAATCTTCTTCATTTAGGTAGGCCCAAAACTGCTTGGAGACCTCAAAAGAGTTGGCGATTTTTAAGGCTTTGGTCAAATCTATCTGCCCATTTTCCTTTTCTGGGGTATAATTTAGTTCACAAAAGGAAGAGTGACCAGTTCCTGCGTTGTTCCATGCGTCCGAACTTTCTGCGCCTACTTTGTCTAGGCGTTCGTAGATGCCTATGGTCGCCTCTGGCATCAGTTTTTTTAGGAGAATACCAAGGGTGGCACTCATTATTCCTGCGCCGATTAGGGTGATGTCAACTTTTCGATTTATCATTTATGTGTGGTTTTATTTTTTATTAGTTTTAAAAGCCTGAAGGCTTTCGAACGGGACAGAATGATCCCGATAGCTATCGGGAGTGCTACCAGTTTTTGCTAAAATTAAGTCTTTTTTTGAATTATGGTATTAATAGGTTTTACCATTCCATCTACGCCACAAACTCCTTTAATGTTTTCAACACTTTCCTTAAACTTGGAGAATCTTCCCACAGCACCAAGAGCATCAAAAGTCTTTCCTTTGTAATTTCTGATTGATTGGCTGTTAATAATTCCCGATAAAGTATCAATAATTGCTTGGTATATTTGATTGGAATAGGTGGTAATTTCGCTAATAAATTGGCAATACATTTCTCTAATGCTACATTATGAAGTGCCGAAATATTTAATAAATGGTCTTGCGCCAAATCTGTGAATCGCTTTAAAGGTGCAAATTCTTTAAATTCCAATCTACCTAAAATGCTGCCAAAATCATTGGCGTCCAATTGATTTTGGGAAACAGCATTTATCCAAATTTCCCCCGCCTTTATTCTTATTTTCGTTGCTTCACATAGCATAGCAGTTGCTAAAAAAAGGTGAATCGGTGGCGTGTATGTCAAATGATGCTGACTGCTTAACCAATGTATCATTTCGACTACCCTTTTTTTCGCAGTAACTTCCCAAAACGTAGGATATTTTAAATTGTCGGCGACTAAAAGCATCATTAAAGGGCTTGGATTATTGGGTAACAAACCTAATAACCTTTCAATATCGTTTAGGTTGGGTCGAAACGCTTCTGGGCTGCCAGGGAAATATTGGTATAAAAAATCAGGATGTGCTTTAAAATTAACATCTTTAGATACCTTGACTTGTAACTCTCTATGAATAAATGACTTATCAGTAAATTCAAGCTTTTGAGTTTTGTAATTCCATTCTTCCAATTGTTGTTCTTCCCAAAAAACCATCCATTTATGATTGCCAGTGAATAAGGTCGAGGGTAAATCAAGAGTCGTTTCTATTGCTATCTTTTCCCTTGCAAGCACACTATTTTTTGTAATGCTTGCCGCTAATTTTTCGTAGGTTTCTTTAGTTGGTACTAAGCTATCTGTTGTGAGTGAACTT
>CALLVC010000233.1 GCA_938010785.1 uncultured Saprospiraceae bacterium | reverse complement strand
TAGGATTAGTAGTAGAATAGAAAACTTTAAGCAGCTCTATTTCTGGAAGTAAAAGTAGTTGGGAGAGGTCTGCATTGTGAGCTTATCCACGACGTATATAAGTCTTAATAGTATTCTTTGAAATGTGCAAACGCCTTGCAGCAGCTTTGAAAGACTTAGTAGCGATATAAGTCTCAATAATTAATCTTACTTGATCCATACGTTTTATTTTTCCCATGCTTACAGTTTTTTAATGAACTGCGAACATGGGTATTTTTATCGTAGGTATGCACAAAATTTAGAGGGGGGCAAACCGTCGGAATGTTATTAACATTCTTTGCAAATTGGGGGGGTCAAACCGTCGGAATCAAGGGGTCAGACCAAATCGGAATGGAGGGGTCAAAGCTATCGGAATATGCAATTTGAATGCTTTAGCTTCCTCATAACGCTCCACAAACTGGCATATAAATGAAGTGAATTTAGGCAAAAGGTCACAGCAGAACAAACGGCACAAATATACCACATGAAAATGGGATAAAGCTTTGTGCCGCTTGACTTCATGGTACATTTGAACCTTCCCGTTTATTACTCTAAATTCAGGTCATAGTTTTGGGAGTTGAGCAAATTGAAAGAATCAACCAGATATTCATCTGAAAAATCGAACAATCCATTGAAGTAAATATGTCGCCAAGCAATGGCGGTGCCTGCTTTAATATGCTCAATCAACTCCATTTTTTCCTTTACGTCCTTTATTTGCTGAATATGCCTGGTCATGAATAGATAGTTCCAGCAAGTGATAGCACTCTTGATTAAGTTCTTACAAGCATCTGAGATTAGCTGTTCTCGATGCGTAGAGAATATCATCTCTCCACCATTAGCTACAGAAACAGCAGATGAAAAACGATTAGCAAGTTCTATCACATTCAATTGTTTCTGGATTGCTTGTCTCAATTCTAATGAATCTATGTATCGGAGTAAATATATCGACTTGCTAATTTTACCATATTCTTTCAAGGCTTGATAAACAGGGTGCTGTCTAGAGTAGGAATTAAGCCGTTTGAAAATCTGCGATGCAGTACAATGTTTTAATTGGATGGAGGCGACCAATCTTAATATTGCATCCCAGTTTTCTGCAATCAAATCCACGTTAATATAACCAGATGACAAGACTTGATAATCCTTTTCAAGATATGTTGCCCGTTTTTCAAAACTGTATAGTTGCTGTTTATGTA
Organism: uncultured Saprospiraceae bacterium; assembly: GCA_938010785.1. GTDB lineage: Bacteria > Bacteroidota > Bacteroidia > Chitinophagales > Saprospiraceae > JAFMDF01. The sequence goes on along the minus strand of CALLVC010000233.1, from coordinate 22,304 downwards.
GCTTGGCAATTCTTGGAGCAAAACCAAAATCTAATAGATCCATCAATCCAAAAACAGCCTCGGAATAACCGTGCGTATCCGTACTATGCATAGTAGAACGAATACGTTCATTGTGGAGCAGTCCGTCCAACACATAAATAGCCTCCCTTTCAGTCGTATTGATGATGGTCGAATAAAATGGAATGAATCGTTCATCAATAAAGCTGTAGGAGGTGACTCCTTTTCCACTACCAAAATATTTGAAAGAATAATGAGCGTCGATAGTAGTATCTGATGCTACACCAATTTTCTGACCATCACTAGAAGTATGTAATTTCCCCTTCTTTTTCTTAAATAAATTCGGTAGTTCCATCTTATCCATAAAGTTATTGATGGTATCGGTTGCCTTACGAATATTGTCTAGGTCAAAGTACCAATTCGCCGTATTATCCAATTCTGTAGTCGTGATGGAGCGAGCTACTTTTGCCATTTTTTCCACGCCAAGATTACAACCGTAAGCCATAATATTAGCAAAAAATACATTATTGTCAGGTCTTTGTTTTCGATAATACGGTTGATAGTGTTTTAGTTCTTTTAGGTAATTGGTTACTTTATTGACTGTAGCCAATACCTCACTTAACGGAATCACTTTTTCATTCGGAAACACACCTAATGCCCTTTCTCGTTGACTATCTTCTACCTTCGGTGTTTTAACGTGTGGTTTGCCATCGGCTCGAAGGGAAAAATAAACATTTTCGCCCTTTATAATACGCTGATTGGTATCGTTATACTGCTTATCTAATCGGGTTTTGAGTTTATTTAGAACCGTTTTCCAATGTTTTACTTTAGACAATTTCGCCTCTTTCAATAAGTCAGCTTTCTCTTTTTTCCAAATATCTATTGGAATCAAGTATTCATCGTAAGCCTTGTAACGATAGGAATATTGTAAATTAAGCCGACCACTTTTGATTCCAATGAATACCTCTTCAAATAAGAACATCTTATAGAGGGAGATTCTAAATTTTCCCTCATCATCTATCAAAGCAGTCTTTTGTTCGTCCGTCAAGAAATCTGTAGGTGCTGTTTTTGTTATTTTACCATCCTTTTCTTTAAAATATTGGATAGCCTCTATTAAATTAGCAGTCGATGTTTTAGGATTAAAATGTAGGGCTTTGATAATTTGAGAGGCTTGATGTTGAACAGAACGAGACTGTTCAGCTTGAAAATTATGCAGAGCATTTAATTCTTCTTTTGTATGCTGTTGCTGGAGTAAATCCAATGCCCGCTGGTCTTCATCCTTCTCTTCTTCAAGGATTGGAAGTAACTCCTGAATATGATGCACCTTATCCATCGGAGGTAAAGTTTCATCGGATTGCCAAATGATTAATCGAATATCCATTAATAAATCATGTTTGGACTGCGCCATATTTACCGCTTTTTTCATCCGCTTTCCACGCTCCTGTCTAGTTAAGAATAGATGCTCCTTGTGTTTTTTGTAGGCAGCATTGATAGCACTTCTACAAGCAGAGAGCAAAATATCTACCAGTTGGTCTTCATAATTACGGATTTGAAAGGCAGTAAATCCTAACAATAATAAATACTTATCCGATTTGGAACGGCGGACAATCTGATTAGATTTGTACTTGATGACCAGTTCCCCAAAATACCGAATAGCTGCCTCGTTTAAATTCAGCTTTGGTATCAGCAAATTAATCTGTTCATAAATACCTAACATTAGTTCATGCTTTTCAATATTCAATCGAACGGATTTTGCATTATCTTTTCGAATAAGCTTTTTGAGACTCATAAAAACATAAGTAGATTGATTGACCTCTGTACTGACTTTTAGGAGTAATGGACCCAGTGCAGTTTTATGATTTTCTAAAAGTAGCTTATCTAATTTTTGCTGAAGTGTTCGATTGCGTTTACGGATAGCGACTGTTAAAATAGTCTGTAGCATATAATACGAGGGTAACTCAATGTGTCGGAATTCTAACCATCCCAGTGTATTACCGAGTATCAAAGCTGCTCTGTCAAAAGACCAAAGTGATTTTTCGATTAGTTCAGTAATTAATGGGTGATGGGTGCTAACTTTGAAAGGAGTGTAACCAAAATAATCTAAAATGATTTTGCGATGTCGCCTGTAAGTATTGGGGCTATAATTTTCAAAGTAATCTACTGAATACTCTATTCCCAATCTTTTGCATAAAAACTTTAAATCAGTAGGTTCAAAATTATTGATGGGAAAGAACCTTCTCCTAGCTTTGAAGTAGCCATACATCAAACAAAACCCGATTTTGTTCTGAGGTGTGTGAAATGAATCCATTCGTCTTTTCAATTTAACGGGTAGTGTCAAGAACTTTTTCCGTTGGATGGAATTGAAATTGGGTGGAGTGTCATACAGTTTAATCTCCTTTGCTGTCCAAATCTTAATTTTTGGCATTTTTTAATTGTTTTAGTGAAGTGAAAATGACCATTACATTTTCACGGTTAATGAAATAATAATGGTTGAATAACCTTATATTTATGGCGACAACCAAAATTGATTAGCACCATTTCACTTCAAACAAGAAAAATGAAGGTAATTGCCTACACTAGAATCAGTACAGACCAGCAAGACTTAGAAAAACAGAAACATCTGCTTTTGGACTATGCTCAAAAGAAAGGTTGGCTTATTGATGAGTTTATTGAGGTAGCTATTTCATCCAGAAAAAATACCAAGCTGCGAAAGATTGATGAGTTATTGGAGAAACTGAAAAAAGGAGATGTACTTTTGGCAGCTGAACTCAGTCGCTTGGGAAGGAATATGTTGGAGACACTTAATATTATCAATACGCTTTCTGAGAAGGAAATCAAAATTATTTTTGTTCGACAACCAGAGCTATCCACTACGGCAAATCACGCTAAATTACTTTTGGCCATCTACTCCTATTTTGCAGAATCGGAAAGGGAGTATATTTCTATAAGAACCAAACAAGGATTAGCAGCAGCTAGAGCTAAGGGAGTGAAATTGGGAAGACCTAAAGGAAGTAAAAATAAAAAAGCTAGAGTTTTGGATATTCATAAACCTGCTATCAAAAAATATTTAGAGTTGGGTGTAAATATTAGTGATATATCCAAAATCATTAATGACCAGATGGAACGGCCTATCACTTATAACGCTTTTAAATACTTTATCAAGCATGATGAAGACTTAGCTCCATTTATGAAAAAATCAAAAACTGAATAATTATGAGTAAAACACTACACTTCAAAATAGTGCTTATTGAAAGTAAGCCACTTATCTGGCGTTCATTTAAAGTAACTGATGATTACCGCTTTGACCGTTTTCATCAAGTTCTTCAAATAGTGATGGGCTGGACCAATTCCCATCTCCACGATTTCAATATTAAGGGACGTGAAATTGGTATGTTCGACGAGAATTATAAATATGAGTTCCCTAAGTTGGAAGATGAAACAAAGATTTATTTAAGAGATTTAAATTTGGAGCAAAGAGATACTTTTACCTACCGCTATGATTTTGGTGATTGTTGGGAACATGTATTATATGTAGAGACTGCTTACAATACACCATTAGCAAATCCTATTTGCATAGATGGAGAAAAATCCTGCCCTCCTGAGGATTGTGGCGGTGTTCATGGGTATGCTAATTTATTGGAAATTTTGAAGGATACTACTCATCTAGAACATGATGAATATGTAGAGTGGTTGCCACCAGGGTTTAATCCTAACTATTTTTCTAAAGATGCTATAAACAAGGAATTAGAAAAATTTGGAGCATGGCACAAAAAGCATCCAAGAAAGAAATCTACGCCTTGGCATCAGTTGGATTAATTTTTAGACGATTCTCAGACAGATAATTCAAGCATTTTGTTATGTGGTATATTTGTGCCGTTTGTTCTGCTGAGACCGCAAAAGCAATTATTTGAATTTACATATAAATTAAAGACTACTCAAAAAGGAATTTAAATTCAGAAAAGCAATTCCAACTACACCATACATATTAATCATAACAAATTGAGGGCTTCGAAAATAACCTTTTAATTCACCAAAAGCACCGAAATAATCAATAGTTCCTGCTTATAACAATACTATTTGTCCCTTTTTACAGAAGAAACGTTTTAAATCTAACAAAAAGAGAGGTTTTTACCCGAATTATAACAAATTGAGGAATCGAGTTATCCAAGAAGCCTCTAACTATAACACTTTGAGGATTTTCTTCCGAATTATGTCCTAAACCGTGGAGGATTAGTCTATTACCCGAAATAATGACCAAAATCTCTTAAAATATAACAAATTGAGGGATTTTATGCTGGTCAATTAGAGAATAAAATGGCGAACCATAGCATTTTGAGTAAATATATATATGAATGGGTTGAATAATGTGACGAACTATAACGAGCTGAGGGGTAGAAATAAGTAAATATAACAAATTGAGGGATTTATTCTAGTACCCCCATTGCCCGTATCACTTACTATACCATATTGAGGTATACGAACTATAACAAATTGAGGTTTTTTCTATAAGTATAACTTTTTGAGAACAGGCGTGAACAAAAAAGCTGAATTATAACAAATTGAGGGTTCTGGGGAATTTTTTTTTCTATTTATATTTATCCAAAAGTCTATAATAAAAAACAGAACTAAAAGAAAAAACAACAAAAGTTAGGTAATAAAGTCCTTATTTTGTTATATTTGTTTAACTATAACACATTGAGGTACTAATCTTCCCTGTTGTTTTTATCTTTTTTAATTCTTTTATCTTTTTTAGAGGTTTGTAATGAATTGGCGATCAACAACTTATAAAGGTAAGTATAACACATTGAGGGTCAAGTATAACAAATTGAGTTCTATCTATAACATAATGAGGTACAGGTATAACATAATGAGTATTAAGTATAACGAATTGAGGTAATTCTACTTTTATTTAATTTTTTCTTTGCGGATTGCCGACATTATTTAGTTTTAGGACTAACAAGTATGCTACGGGCTTGCTAAACAAAAGCTCGAAGAGAAGAACTATAACAAATTGAGGAATTAGTATTATTCAAAGGAACTTTAAATTATGGGAAAAGACAATACACTACAAAAAGGAGGACGAAAGAAGAAGTCATCTAAAAATGTCATTAAACTGATTCGTAAATCTAACGAGTTGGTAGAAGCTAGATATAAATTTGATATCTGGGAGACTAGGGTATTTACCAAAATGCTGACCATGGTCCAACGACATGATAGTGACTTTCAAGAATATCGCATCTACCTCAAAGAGATTGTAAAGGATTTTCAGATTGAGAATAATAAGGACGCCTATGACCGTTTGCGAGCAGGTGGGTATAAGCTCATGAGTAAAATCATTAAAACCATACGGGAGACTGATGAAGGGTTGATGGAGTTGGCGACGCCTATCGTGGTCGGGGTACAAAATCCAGTAGATACCAAAAATGAAGGCGCTAAGTTTATAGATGTTTCTTTTCACCCTGAAATGAAGCCGTTTCTATTATCCCTCAAATCTAAGTTTACGATTTATGATGTGCGTAATATCTTGAAATTACCTAGCTCCTACTCTATTCGTATTTATGAATTACTCAAGCAATACGAAAAAATTGGTCGGCGTAAATTTGAACTACAGGAATTAAAAGAGATTATCGGGGTTATTGAAGAAGTAGATAATAATGGAAAGAAAAGTTATAAGGATAACTATCCCCTCTTCGGAAATTTTAAACAGCGGGTATTATTAAAGTCTCAAAAGGATTTAAAAAAGTTAACAGATATTCAATTCTCTTTTGAACCCAAAAAGACGGGAAGAAAGATAACCCATATTATTTTTAATATTTTTCCTAATCAGGAAAATGATATGAAAGAGGGGGCGGATTTATTTCAGGATGTTGAGGAAGCAACACTTGTTCCTTCACCGGAAGCTGCTTTGGTTAAAAAGTTTTATGCCCAAGTAAAAAAATGGGTCAGCAAAACTATTGTGGAGAGTTGGGTTGCTACCTTACCCGAAGCACAAATAAGCACTGGGATTAATTATACCCTCCGATTAATAAAATCTGGAAAGTCTATAAAAAACATACCTGCCTACTTTCAAAAAATGGTTAGGACTCCTGATTTAAAGGATACTGTGCAAGAACAGAAAGACAAAATAATAGCCAATAAAGCTAAGGTGAAAGAAGCAGACTTAAAACTGAGTAAGCTTAAAACTAAATTGAAAGACCTTATGCGGGAATTACTCCGAAAAGAAAATGCCTTGATTGAGGCTATCTTTTTGCAGTTTCCAGATGCGGAAGCGCAGACGGTCGCTAAAGCAAAAGAAAGAACCTTCTCTGGATATGATGATGCTAAATCTGAGGAAGAGAATAAAAAGAGCCCTATTTTTTCTGCAGCTATGCGGAACACTATCTTTGAAACCTATCCTAAAAGATTTACCGCTTTGCATAAACACTATCATCCAGAGATAGCTGCGGTTAAGGATTTAATTAAAAATGCTTAATTACTATAGACTGAACCCACTGTACTTGGATAGTGCTTTATTTTGTTGTTACGCTTTTTGTAAATAAGTAAATTTGTAAACTAATTTACTTGTTTAGTTTAGCCTACTACTAATAACACCTTTCTATTCATCTTGGTATTAGCTGCCGCGCATATTGAAGTTCTTGTTGTTTCGCACTTCTGCCTAATGAATAACTTAGTCTACTCTCCTCCTGGCTAAGAAATGATTCCTAACAATTCAATCAATTAGCTAATCCTTTACTAGCCTTTATGCGGTTCACGGTTGACGTCATACGGTTCACGGTCGGCTTTAAGATAACTTTTTGAAAAAAGTCTTGTAGTCCACTTTTTTACTATTCCTTTCTTATTCCATTTTTATCAAACCTTATTATGTAGCCTTATACTAGATTTACTTTTTGCTTGCTTCCTTTTGCCTCAATAGCTTCAAAGTGAAATGGTATTTAGACATTCTCTAAGTATTCGAAATAAAAGTAAACTTGTAAACTAATAAATTAATTTACTTTAAGGATGTTGGAAAAATATCAAAGAGTGGAGTCATTTTCTCATAGCTCCTTTTTTACACTTCTAGTTTTTTGCTGCTCAACTTTCTAAAAAGGAGTAATCCAGTCCAAAAAGAAGCGCTCATCTTTTTTTGATTTTGACTCTAATAATCAAATTTCAATGATTTTATATTGTAAATTAGTTTACAAATTTACTTGTTTACTGTTTTTTGAAGCATTGACTCCTATTTTTTGCGAAAAAAAAATGAAATTCTACGCATTCAAAAAACTCCGACAAACTTTTTTCAATTGGTGCTAATTTTTTTGCCTTCATTTTGACCTAAGAATTTTTTCTTTCTTCAACGAGCTCAAAAAATCATAAAATAAAGAATGGAAAGGCTTTTAATTTGTAAATTAGTTTACAAATTTATTTATTTACAAATAGCCCAAAAAGCCAATAAACACTAGGAAATGAGCAAATGACGGATTTTTAGCCGCTATTAGCCGCTACCTGCTCAAATGAATCAGTGTTCATGAATTACTTTTTCGGCGCTCAGAAGGCAAAAAAAACAGCTTAAAATGAATTTTTAAATTAAATTTTAAACTTATATAATTAAGGTCTGATTTCACTAATAATTAAATAGAAAGTAAATTTGTAAACTAATTTACTTTGTGTTTTTTAATCCAAAAAGGAATTCTTGGACCTTAGTTGCTAGATTTTTAGAAATTTATTTTTTGATGTTGTCCAAATTTGAGCGCTATTATTTTTTGTACCCCATCACCTTAGCGTGACATTTAATTTTTTGCAGCTTATTTCGTTCAATTGAAGCCTCCATGCTCCGACTTTAGCGCTCTTCTATCGTTTGATGCGGTATTTATCCCGTAAAAAAGTTTACAAATTTACTTGTTTACAGTTTTGGGGGTAGCTATTTGCCTTCATTGGCAGCCTTTGCTTCTTCGTATGGAGGATTGGAAGATTGGATTTATGGATATTGTTTATTTTGAGCAGAGTCGGATTAGGTAAGAGTGAGTAAATTAGTTTACAAATTTACAGGAGCTTGTGATTATTTATTATTTGCTTTCAACGCTTTAAAGCTAAACTGTGATGGTAGGTTCTAAATAATAAATTATGAGACGATTTAAGCAGGAGGCTTTATTCTTGGTATATTACAGAAAGTAGATTAGTTTACAAATTTACTTGTAAACAATGTATGGGCTATAGCTAGCCCTTTAATATTGTAAGCGCCTTTACGTTTATTAACTTATAACCAATTGGAAGTACGGCTCAATTAAAGCGTTTGTAATACTAGGTAGTGAGTTTTCTGGATGCTGCTGATTCATTGGTCTTATTTCGATTGAGGAACATTACTAGTAAACGCTAGGACGCATGAAATTATTAATAGTAAATTTGTAAACTAATCTATTTTTAATGAATACTGATTACTTTTAATTGAGCTACTCTTTGTCGTAATTACCATTAGAGTGCTATTATTATATAGCATAATTGATTAAGCTAAGCTATTATTCTTTTCAACTAAGCATAATAGAATCTATAAAGAGGATTATTTGCGCCTTTGATGACTTTAATAAATTTGTAGATTAGTTTACAAGTTTACTTTTTGAATAAAACCTAAGTAACCATAATCCTCTTTGGTTATTGTTCTATTCATCCGAACTTATAATATTGAGCTTAAAGATATTTAGGTTTAAAGAATCTATTATACATACCATCAGTAAATTTGTAAACTAATTTACTTTGCGAAGATTAGTTTAGTTTATTAATTGGCTTATGTAGTACAAGCTTATTGTTCGCTTACTACCGTTTAGAAGGCTATATGCTATTTAGATACTTTAGGAAAGGTAATCTGGTCCATGTTTAGCAAAGCTGGATAATCTTTCTTTCTAGTTACTTTTAGCGTACAACAGTAGTTAAAGCATAGATTAGGCACCTGCTTTAGATTTTAGCCTTTTGCAGTATCAAATATGGAAACGACTAATAGATTACGATTTGGTCCGTTGATATAATTTTTGTAAACTAATTTACTTGTTTACAATGATTCATTAAACTAGCGACTAAATCGCTTTTGGTTATATAACGTTTATTGAGAATAGGCTATGCTTATTATTGTTCTTCAATTATACAATAGGTATTCAATAGTTATACGAAGTATAAGTTTCTTGTCTATAATGGCTAAGTCAAATCTTTTCGTAGACTAGTAAACTAATAAACTTGTAAATTAGTTTACTAGTCAAAGCTATTAGCTTTCAATAAGCTGTAATTGAAAAAATAGGGTTGTCGGTAGCACCTGCTTAAAAGGGCTGTATACTTGCGATTAGAAACTATTGGAAGTTTAGCTATTGCAAGTAAATTTGTAAACTAATTTATTTGCGATAAAACTACTCTTCTTATCGGTTTAGTCTTCTAAACTGAAACGACTTATAGGTTTTGTAGAAACTGTTACTGGGTATAGAGCATAACGGAAGAGGAATAAGGTAAGGTAGCGTTAAGACATTTTGCATTTATTTGTATTTACCAATATCCCAAAAATTAGTATAAATTTGGCTAAAAGACGGATGGAAATTTGTTAGAATCTGTTTTTGAAAATTAAAAAAACACGCTCCATAGAAGTAAATACTCACTTTTTGAATAGATTATTTGTCGCTATTAAATTTATTTGAGGAAGGGCTAGTTTTTGTAATTGTCTTTATGTAAGTTTACAGCATGAATCGTAAACTAATTTACAATATAAATTTGTAAACTAATTTACTTTTCATGAAAATGGACTTTTTAGAACACACCAACCAGAGAATAAGGAAAGATTACTACACAATAACTTGAGCTACTAAAGAATCATTACTCCTTTATAGTTAGCCATGTTTAAAGTATTAGATTAGAAAACTTTGATTATTACTCAAATAGTCAGTTTAATCCTTATTTCTTAAAAAATTGTAAACTATTTTAATTATGAGCAAAATTATAATTTTTGCTAACCAGAAAGGGGGAGTAGGTAAATCAACCTGCACCTTATTAGCTGCGAATGCTTTAAGTCAAGCTCCTTTTGACAAATCCGTTTTTATTGTAGATGCAGATAAACAAAGGAGTATAGCTCGCAAGCGGATGGCAGACTTGCAAGTATACGATGAGGAGAGTCCTTATCAAGTACAACAAATGACGATTAAAGATTTCTTAAATGAAAAGACGGGCATCTATAAATTGGACAATGATTATGATTATGTCTTTATAGATGTACCAGGGAAGTTGGATAATAACTTGCCCATTGACCGACAAGAGATTACTAAATATTTACAATTTGTAGATTACTTATTTATCCCTTTTATTCCTGGGGCTTTTCAGATGGACGCTACGATGGACTTTTTGAAAATTGCTATGAAAGTTAAATCACAGCGGAAAGGGAAGGGGAGAGACTTGCATATCTATGGGTTTGTCAATCTATTTGAGCAACGAACCTTAGACGACAAATTCTTATTAGAAGAAATTGAGGAATTACAGACGATGATTAATGTAGGCTTTATGGAAAATAAGCTTAATCGTTATGCCTTGTACCGAAATACGAATACCCTCATCTCCTTTTACGAGAGGGAGCCTAAAGCAAAAGCGGAGCAAAATTTTAAAAATTGGTTTATTGAATTCAATAAAATCGTAAAATAATGGCTAAAAAAGTTGTAAGAAGAACATCGATGATAAAATCCAGTCTTCCAAGTTTGGAAGAAGTAAATGAAAATATAGGTGTGGTAACTGGTCAGGAGATGGTACAACCAGTTAAAAAGGCTGCACCAGTAGTGACTCCTAAAGTTGAGAAAATACCAGAGGTTACTAAATTAGTTCGATTAGGGGAGCAAATCCATACCATTGCAAAAACGGAAGCTTCTCGTCGGAAGATGAAGTTGAAAGAGTATATGGAGTTTCTGATTAAGAAGGATAATCCAGATTTGTTTAAGTAGATAGTTGTTTCTTAATACTGCCTGATAGGTATATAGCCCAGTATTAACTATAAGCCGATGTAGTAAATATAGGACTACAGAAATATAGATAACGGACTTTTGAGAAAACCAGTAGGGTAGGGGAGTGAAGGTCAGTTTTAACTGAGTTGGACAGATATTCCTTGGAATTATTGTTAGTATAAGGTAAGTTTTTACTTATCAATTTGGTCCTAAATTTTAAACACGGGGAATTCCCCGTGTTTAAAATTTCAATACTCGGAATAAGCTTCCTCCTTCACAAAACAAGTATTTTTGTAAACACATCTAATAAGTATTTTTCAATAGTTGTAAATATGAGCAAACGTCTTATCACAAAAGTTCAGGGAGTAGACATTACTTTTCACAAATTGGGGACTGTTTTTAAAGTTAAAAATAGCGGCAAAAGAAGCAGCATAAATTGTAAGTTTATTTTTTCACCGTTCCTTATCTACTTATCTAGATTGAGCAATAATTTTATTGATGTTAATGTATGCTTAAAAGATTCTGAAAAATAGATGCAAACTATCCTAACACCTTATTCTAAGCAAGTATTAGCAAAAGAGATAGCTGCACTATCTTCAGATTTCTTATATGTAGAAAGAAGTAACTTCCAAGTATATATTGCCCCTGGTCCCCCTGGTAATGCTTTATCAACCATTTTAAAAGAAATTGGTCGCTTAAGAGAATTGACATTTAGAGCCGTTGGAGAAGGAACAGGCAATGCGTTTGATTTGGATGAATATGATAATTATTACCACAATCTTTTTATATGGGATAAAAAAGAATTACAAATCGTAGGCGGTTATCGGATAGGTCTTGGAAAATCAATATTTAAGAAATACGGAGTCGAAGGTTTTTATATTAATAGCCTTTTTGATATTAAAAAAACAGCGCATCCATTATTAAGGCAATCTATAGAACTAAGTCGTTCTTATATCATAGCCTCTCGTCAAAAAGCGTATCTACCACTATTCTTGTTATGGCAAGGTATTTTAAGATTTCTAATAAAATATCAAAATTATCAATACTTAATCGGTCCAGTAAGTATTAGTAAATATTATTCGGAGGTTTCTAAAAGCATTATTGTTCATTTTGTGAAAGCTCATTTTTATGACCCATAATTAGCTAAATGCTTTCAACCTAAAACGCCTTTTCTTCCAGAATTAGAATCGATTGACTTAAAACAAGTTGGGAGTGAATTGCAAGACTTAGAGCGATTTTTATCAACCATCGAGCCTAACCATTTAAAAGTTCCAGTACTCCTCAAACAGTATACAAGATTAAATGCAAAATTTATTAGTTTTAACTTAGACCCTAATTTTTCGGACGCGCTGGACGGGTTAATGATATTAACTATAAAAAATTTACCAGAAAACATCCTTAGATTATTAAAAGAGAAGTAAAAACTGTATTCTACCCCACAAAAATACTATCACACATAAAGCATGAAAAATAATAACATAATAGATAGAGATATTAGTTGGCTATCTTTCAATCATAGAGTGTTGCAAGAGGCACAAAACGCTGAAGTACCACTTTATGAGCGGATAAAATTTTTAGCCATTTATTCTTCAAATTTAGATGAATTCTTTAAGGTTAGAGTTTCTTCGATTCGAAGTTTTAAGAATCTTAAAAAGAAAACTCGAAAGAAATTATTAGAAATAAAACCCAAAAAAATACTTAAAAATATCCAAGCCATCGTCCAAGTTCAGCAGAAGGAATTTGGTCGTATCTTTAAAGAAGAAATCATTCCTGAATTAGCCAATCAGCATATACATTTGGTTAACGATACAGGCTATACCAAGCACCAAGAATTTGTTACGGCTTACTTTGAAGATAAAGTCAAAGAGTTGATTCGACCTGTTTATATAGATGCGCAAAATGCACACCTATTTCTACAGGATAAAGCCCTTTATTTTGTTGTTCAATTAGCCAACGAAGATAACCGTATAGCTGTAGTGAATATACCAAGTGAGGGTATAGGCAGATTCATAACGCTTCCAGCAATAGACGGCGAATACTACATCACCTTTTTAGATGATATCATCCGCTATAATATCCATAAATTATTTCCAGAAGAAACAATTACCGAGGTTTATTCTATCAAAGTTTCTAGAGATGCGGAACTCTATTTAGGAGATGAATTTTCTGGTGATTTAATACAAAAATTAAGGGAAAATCTGGATAATAGAAAAACAGGATTACCCACTCGTTTTCTGTATGACCAAAAGATGCCTGCCGAATTATTAAAACAACTTAAAAATGTGTTTGATTTATCGAAATATGATATGGTAGCAGGTGGTCGTTACCACAATTTCAATGACTTCTTTGGTTTTCCAGACCCTAGCAATCAACCCATTTTGCATGACCAACCATTACCTCCAATAGTACACGAGACCCTCGAAAAAGCACCTTCTCTGCTTGCAGCTATTCGACAAAAAGATTTTATACTACATTTCCCTTATCAATCCTATGACTATATTCCAAAATTAATTTGGGAGGCAGCTGATGACCCCAATGTAGTCGCTATACAAATCACCCTTTATCGGGTTGCTAGTAAATCAGAAGTAGCAAAAGCCCTAATGCACGCACTAGCAAAAGGCAAAACGGTATGTGCCTTTATTGAGGCGAAAGCACGTTTTGATGAGGCATCCAATTTATATTGGGGTGAAAAACTAAAAAATACTGGAGCGACTGTCCTTTATAGTTACCCCGGTATTAAGGTACACACTAAGCTAATGCTCATTCGGCGGAAGGAAGGAGAAAAAATAAATAATTATGCCTATCTAGGTACAGGGAATTTTAACGAAAAAACGGCTAAATTATACGGAGACCATGCACTTTTAACGGCAGACAAGCGCATTGCTAATGAAGTTCAACAAGTTTTTGACTTGCTAGAACGGCGAATTATCTTACCCAAAACAAAACACTTATTAGTGTCTCCCTTTACCACTCGTTCTGGTTTTACAAAAATGATTGACAAAGAAATAAAGTTGGCTAAAGAAGGTAAAAACGCCTACATGATTTTAAAAATGAATAGCCTTGAAGATAAGGAAATGATAAAAAAATTATATGCGGCAAGTAATGCAGGGGTAAAAATACAACTTATCGTCAGGGGGATTTGCTGTCTAGTACCTGGTGTTAAAGACCAAAGTGAAAATATTCAAATAATTAGTATTATCGACCGATTTTTGGAACACGCAAGAATTTATATTTTTGGTAATAATGGCAACGAAAAAATGTATTTAGCCTCTGCTGATTGGATGACTCGAAACTTGGATAGAAGGGTAGAGGCAACCTTCCCTATTTATGATGAGACAATATACGCAGAACTACGACATATTATTAATTTACAGTTGGCAGACAATGTCAAAGCAAGAAAAATTGACGCTGCACAACAAAACCTTTTCGTACGCAATAAAAAAGAAGCAACTCGAAGTCAACTAGCTATTTATAATTTTTTAGCTAGGAAATAGATGATTTTTTACTACAGTATAATCGAAGTTTCTTTATGTTTTTGCTCGGCGGCTGCACCGCCTCGCAGGTGGGGATTTAGGGGCGAAGAATTTTAAAAAACTTACAGGTATGACACCGACGGAATATAAGAGAAAGTAGGTCGCTGTCTCATAAGACCTATTTTAAAAATAGGTTGCCCAATAAAAATTCTGATTTTTCAAAAAATACAGAACGTTTCCCTCTTCGGAGGGGTTCAGGGGGAGGATTTTAAAATCTTATTAGGTAAAATAAAACGTACCGAGTCTTTTGCCTCCCCCTAAATTGCGACACAACTCGGAGAGTTGTGTTACTTAATACGTCGTATTCGACTGATTTTCTTTCAAGAATGGCTTGTACGTTTCTGCCAATGCCCTAGTTGCCTTCGCTAATAATAGGGTGTCCAAACTAACGCCCACCATCAATGCACCTGCCTCACTATAAGTTTGAATGAGTGCTTTAGAACCTGTCAAAAAACCCGCTATTTTTCCTGCTTTTTGTATTTTTTTGATGCAGTCTTTGACCAGATTTACGACTTCTGGATGGCTAGGATTTCCTAAATACCCCATCGTTGCGCCCAAATCTGCTGGGCCAATAAAATATACATCTACGCCTGCTACTTCTAATATTTCATCTAAAGCATCTACTGCCTTGATGGATTCAATTTGCCCGATACAACACATTTGGTCATTCGCCAATTTAAAATAATCATTTACCCGATTCCATTGAGCTGCTCTGGCTAAGGCAGTTCCAACGCCTCTAAATCCTTGTGGGGGATACCGCATGGCTTTCGCCACCAATTCTGCTTGGTCAGCCGTTTCAATCATGGGCACTAAAATATTTTGTGCGCCTGCATCCATTAGTTGTTTCATCAAAACGGGGTCTGCTGACGGAATCCGCACGATGGCTGGCACCTTATAGGACTGAATCGCTTGCATATTATGCAGAATGGTACGTAAATCAAAAGGCGCATGTTCTCCGTCAATACATATCCAATCGAATCCTGCGCCTGCACAAATTTCAGCGGCATAGCTGTCTGGAATGCCATTCCAAATACCGTATTGTTTTTTGCCTTTTAGGATGTTTTGCTTGAAGGTGTTTTGTCTGATTTTTATTTTCATTTTAATTGCTTTTGATGAGGAAATTATTTTTCTACCCAAAATAACAAGAAATACTACCCATTTCCTTAAAGTCCGCATGAATTGTATCGCCTTTCTGGACTTTTAATGCCCCCGTAAAAGAACCTGCTAAAATCACTTCTCCTGCTTTTAAGGACAAACCAAAAGTAGCGTATTTTTTAGCTAACCAAGCGATGCCATTCGCTGGATGATTCAAAACAGCAGCAGCGACTCCAGAATCTTCTATTACTCCATTTTTGTACAATAAAGCACCAATCCATCGAAGGTCAATTGCATCGGGTTTCATGGGGTTGCCGCCCATAATGATTCCACCATTAGCTGCATTATCAGAAATCGTATCTCGGACGGTTCTTTTATAACCTGTATTGGGGTCAATCCTAAAAGAACGAGCCGCAATTAGTTCCAGTGCAGGAATCACGTAATCGGTGGCATTGAGTACATCGAAAATGGTCACATTCGGCCCACTTAAATCTTTTTTCAAAACAAAGGCTAATTCTACTTCTATCCTGGGGTCTAAAAAATCAGCGGTTTGAATCGTACTAGCATCATCAAAAAACATATCATCTAACAAAAATCCAAAGTCCGATTCTGTGATATTCATCATGCGTTGCATTACTTTGGAGGTCAAGCCAATTTTATGACCAACTATCGTTCTGCCTTGCTTTAACTTTATGGCCTTCCAAGCACTTTGAATAGCATAAGCATCATCTATCGTCATATTTGGATGTGCTGCCGTAATAGCGGTTATTTGCTGTCTATTTTGTTCTGCTTGGTGATGTCTTTCCGCTTGGAACTGAATCTGTTTTTTAGTTAATGTCAGCATATTTTCTATTTAATCGTTTAAAATCTCTGCGAAAATAATCTAAATAAAAGGTGCTTGCTATTGACTTGTCAAAAAGTGCAAAATTTATGAGTAATAAGTACAGGATAATAACTAAAATCTTCACCTACCTTTGCATTAAGCATTATCGAAAATTTTAATAATCTATCAAAGATATGTACAAAAAGAATCAAAAAATATTAAAAGCCGCTTTGAGTAAACTCAAAACCGAAGGTGTACAAAACCTAATTAATGGCGAATCGGTGGCGGCACAATCGGGAGAGACTTTTAAAAATACTTCTCCCGTTGATAATAAATTTATTGCTGATATAGCTAAATCTGATGCGGCGGATATGAACATTGCTGCTAAAGCTAGTGCGGCAGCTTTTAATGCGTGGAGAGATTTACCTTATAAAGAAAAGCGAGATATTTTATACGCAATAGCTGCGGAAATTGAGGCGAATGCAGACTTGATTGCTGTTTTAGAAAGTTATGATACGGGGCAACCGATTCGGTTTATGAAAAAAGCAGCGATTAGAGGGGCGGCTAATTTCCGATATTTTGCCGACAAAGTCATTGATGCTAGAAACGGTTTGTCAACGCCAGATACTAAGCATTTGAATTTTACGGTGCGACAAGCCATTGGACCAGTTGGGGTCATTACGCCTTGGAATACCCCTTTTATGTTGAGCACTTGGAAAATTGCGCCTGCCTTAGCATCGGGTTGTACCGTAGTACACAAACCAGCAGAATTAAGTCCCGTGACGGCTACACTATTGTGCCAATTGGCGCATAAAGCAGGCCTACCTAAAGGCGTTTGGAATGTAGTACACGGTTTTGGACACACCGCAGGAAAAGCTTTAACCGAACATCCTGCTATTAAAGCCATCGCTTTTATTGGCGAAACTTCTACGGGTAGTATGATTATGCAGCAAGGGGCACCAACTCTCAAGCGAGTACACCTTGAGTTAGGTGGACAAAATCCATCCATCGTTTTTGCGGATGCGGATTTAGACCGAGCCTTAGATTCGACTATTTTTATGAAATATAGTTTGAACGGGGAAAGATGTACATCGAATAGTCGATTATTAATAGAAAAATCGGTTTATAAGCCCTTTGTAGAAAAACTAATTGCGAGAGTTAAAAACTTAAAAGTAGGTGACCCTTTAGACCCCGCAACGGAGATTGGGCCAATGATTGGCAAAACACACCAAGAGAAAGTATTGAGTTACGGAAAAATTGGGGTAAAAGAAGATGGGGCGACTTTATTAGTAGGTTCTGGAAAACCCAAAGGGCTAAAAGGATGCTACGTCAATCCTACCTTATTTGGTGATGCCACCAAAGATATGCGGATTTCTCAGGAAGAGGTTTTTGGCCCTTTCTTAACGGTTATTCCTTTTGAAACAGAAGAAGAGGCCGTAGAAATTGCCAACTCAGTTAACTATGGTTTAACCGCCTATATCTGGACAAAAGACTCCGCTAAAGGACATCGAATGGCGCTCAACGTAGAATCGGGTATGGTTTGGATAAATTCTCAAAATGTACGGCATTTACCCGCTCCATTTGGTGGCGTTAAAAATAGTGGAATTGGTCGAGACGGTGGCGAGTACAGCTTTGAGTTTTACATGGAAACCAAGAATATTAGCGTTGCCTTGGGCGACCATCCTATTCCGAAATTGGGGGCGTAAAGAGAAGTCAGAGGTCAGACCGTCCATACGGACTGTCAGACCATTTCATTGTCAGAAGAGTCAGATTCAACATTATACATCTGACTTCTGACCTCTATTTTTTTAAAAAAATACCACATCATTCATAAACTAATAATTCTAATAAAATGGGATTGATACCACATAATTTTGATTTACCTTTTAATATTATCCGATGCAGTCACGTAGAATATGCGGTGACAGATTTGGATGCCTCTCAAAAATTTTACGTGGATACGCTAGGGTTCATCTTGACCGAAAGAACAGCTGATGCTATTTATCTAAGGTGCTTGGAGGAACAACAACACCATGCTTATATTTTGAGAAAAGCGGAGAAAGCGAGTGTCCTAGCTGTTGGATTTAAGGTGGGATTTGAAAAAGACTTAGACGCCTTAAAAGCGCATTTGGACAACTTAAAAGTATCAACTGCTTGGGTCAAAAAATATGCCGAGGATAGAACTTTAAAAGTCGTTACTCCGCAGGGTTTTATTTTGGAATTTTATGCCAGAATGGATAAAGTGCCAGATATGAAAAGAAAATATGCAGCGTACCAAGGCATGCACCCACAACGGTTTGACCACTTCAATATTTTTACCCCCAATGCACAAGAAACTTATGAATTTTTTGTCAAAGAATTGGGCTTTAGATTAACCGAATATACCACTACCGAAAAAGGGGAAATGTGGGCAGCGTGGATGCACCGCAAAGGTAACGTACACGATATGGCGTTAACCAACGGAGATGGACCAAGATTACACCATTCTGCCGTTTGGGTACCAACTGCTTTGAACATTATCCACTTATTAGATGTCATGTCAACTACGGGTTATGTAGAAAATATTGAAAGAGGGCCAGGACGACATGGTGTGTCCAATGCCTTTTTCCTTTACATCCGAGATCCTGATGGTCACCGAATTGAAATTTACACTTGTGATTATCTAACAGTAGACCCAGATTTAGAACCATTGGGTTGGGATTTGAGTGACCCACAAAGACAAACCCTTTGGGGCGCACCTGCACCAAGAAGTTGGTTTGAAGAAGGAAGTACCTTTATTGATACGCCCGTAGTGGAGGCGAAAATGGAGGCTCGTCCTATTATTGCTGATTAAGTAACGAGTAAAAAATAACTACCGCATTTGAACGGACTTTTTATTTCATCGTTACTAAAAATAAAATATGCCACATATTACTTTAGAATGTACAGCAAATGTTCAAATTGATTTTCAAGATTTTTTTACCAAATTAACAACTCAATTAGTAGCTACTGGAAATGCACCTAAATTGGGGATGAAATGCCGAGTAGTTGCCTCAGATAACTTCTATATTATTGATGGTAATCCTGATTATCAGATGGTTAATTTGCTTATTCGACTCAGAGAGGGGAGAAGTGAGGAGGTTTTACAACGTTTTTCTAAAATTGGAATGGACTTATTAGAAACTTTTTTTAAAGCAGAAATTAAGGCAAAAACCATCATCCTTTCTACTGAAATAAAGGAATTAATAAAAGGGTTAGACTTAACTAAAAATGCTATTCGGTAGAAAGATAACTGTTATTGATTATTCTTGTGATAAGTTAGACAAATAATTAATCCCCCTAAATGATTAGAACAAATGAATTTATTAAAAACGAAATCTTATATTAATGGTCAATGGGTGAGTGGTAAAAGCAGATTTGCGGTCACCAATCCTTACGACCATTCTTTGGTCGCAGAGGTAGAAGACATGTCGAGAGAACAATGTCGGACAGCCATTCAAGCGGCACATGATGCTTTTAAAATTTGGAAAAAATATTCTGCTGCTGAAAAAGCAACCATTCTAAAAAAATGGTACGATTTGCAGATGGAACACGCCGAAACTTTAGCCCAATTATTGACTTTAGAACAAGGCAAACCCTTGACGGAGGCTTTGGGAGAAATTAAGTACGGAGCCTCCTTTGTAGAATGGTTTGCGGAAGAGGCTAGAAGAGTTTACGGAGATACGATTCCTGGACATAAAAGAAACATTCGAATCACCACCATCAAGCAACCCGTTGGCGTAGTTGCTGCCATCACCCCTTGGAATTTTCCGAGTGCCATGATTACCAGAAAAGTAGCACCTGCCTTAGCCGCAGGGTGTACGGTGGTCATCAAACCACCAGAATTAACGCCTTTGTCTGCTTTGGCATTGGCCGAATTAGCCGACCAAGCAGGCTTTCCTCCTGGCGTAATAAATATTGTAGTATCTAGTCAAGCCAGCGAAATAGGAAAAGAAATGTGTGCCAACCCTTTGGTGCGGAAATTATCTTTTACGGGGTCCACTAGAGTCGGAAAAATATTGATGAAACAAAGCGTAGATACCGTTAAAAAGGTATCTATGGAATTGGGGGGGAATGCCCCTTTTATTGTTTTTGATGATGCAGACATAGACGCAGCGGTACAAGGGGCGATTGCCTCCAAATATCGCAATGCAGGACAGACCTGCGTTTGTACCAATCGCCTATTTGTACAGGCGGGTATTCACGATGCTTTTTTAGCAAAATATACGCAAGCAGTAAAGGATTTGGCAATTGGTAATGGCATGGAAGAAGGGATAAATATTGGTCCGATGATTGAAGAAAAAGCGGTTGTTTCGGTGGAAAAAGTAGTCAAAGACGCACTAGATAAAGGTGGAAAATTAGTGACAGGTGGTCAAAGAGTAGGGGAGGAAGATAGCCTTCTTTTTGCACCTACAATTATTGCGGATGCACAACGAGGCATGCAGGTCTTTTCCAATGAAATATTTGGTCCCATTACGCCCATTTTCAAATTTAAAACGGAAGAGGAAGTCATCGAATTAGCCAACGATACGCCTTATGGATTAGCGGCTTATTTTTATGGTAAAGATTACGCTAAAATTTGGCGAGTAGCCGAGGCCTTGGAGTACGGTATGGTCGGGATTAATACAGGGATGATTTCTACGACAGTTGCCCCTTTTGGTGGTATCAAAGAAAGTGGTTTTGGTCGAGAAGGGTCTAAATATGGTATGGACGATTATTTAGAAATAAAATATATGTGTTGGGGTGGGGTAGAATGAGTGAATTATTCAATCAAAAAATAAGAAAATAATGAGATTTGCAACTTATAAAGTTAAAGAAAGAGTGACCTATGGTTCTGTCGTAGAAATAAAGGAAGGCATTGGTTTTACAGATATTGGTGTGATTTATGGCAACGACCTAAGAAATTGGATAGTGCTGGATTCTATGGATAAATTGAAGGAAATAGCGGCTCAATTACCCGTAGCTTATCAGGAGTCAGAAATCGAGTATTTACCACCAATTTTGACAGGTCAAAAGATTGTTTGTATTGGGGTAAATTACGCCAAGAGAAATGCGGAATATAAAGATAATTCGAGCTTACCAAAATTTCCTAGTGTCTTCTTGAGGTATTTAGATTCTTTTGTGGGACATCAGCAAAATATGGTGCGCCCTCCAGAGTCCGATAAATTAGATTACGAAGGAGAAATTGTAATTATCATCGGAAAAGGAGGTCGTCGAATCCCTAAAGAAAATGCGTTAGACCACATTGCAGGGCTAACCTTGATGAACGAAGGAACACTAAGAGATTGGGTACGTCACGCCAAATTCAACGTTACACAAGGTAAAAATTTTGATAATTCTGGCGTCATTGGCCCGTGGATGATGACTGCCGATGAAGTCAAAGATTACACCAACCTAGCCATTCAAACCAGAGTCAACGGGGAAGTTCGACAAAATGACAATACTAGCAATTTAATGTTTCCATTTGATTATATCATCTCTTATTTGAGTTCTTTTATGACCCTTAAACCGGGGGATATGATTTCTACGGGTACGCCAAACGGGGCAGGGGCTAGATTTGACCCGCCTATTTATTTAAAACCAGGAGATGTAGTAGAAGTAGAGGCGGCTGGAGTTGGCATTTTGAAGAATGGGGTTGTTGATGAGGTTATTAAATAGTAGGTTTGTTTAAGAGGGTGTATTATCCTGATTGAAGTTGACAAACAGACTGCTTACAAATCTTTACCTATAACATATGTTATGTTAAGTAGTGTGTGCACGGAGTTGTCTTGTCACAAAAACACCAGTAATACGGGAAAATTTTGAATCATCTACGTTAATAGATGGGTGGAAAAATAGGTGGTCAAAAATAATGCGCATAGTTTATCTGAAGAGAAAAAGGTGGTGTTGGATTTGGTTCAAAGC
>CALLVC010000232.1 GCA_938010785.1 uncultured Saprospiraceae bacterium | reverse complement strand
GCCCCTTTCAAATCTGTCGCTTTATCCAGTGTTCTAATAAACGCACTACCAATAATCGCCCCACTACTAAATTGACAAGCCGTAGAATAAGTTGCATGGTCAGAAATACCAAAGCCTATTAATCGAGGATTTTTTAATTGCATATCATTGATGCGATTAAAATAAGCCATTTGTTCATCTGAAATACCTGATTTTGCTCCCGTAATCGAAGAACTTGATACCATATAAATAAACCCTCTCGTCAAAGCATCTATTTGACGAATACGCCCTGGACTGGTCTGTGGACTAATTAAAAAACTAATTCTTAAACCTAACTCTTCAAAAAGGGCTTTATATTTTTCTTCAAAAACGTAAACAGGCAAGTCTGGTAATATTAAGCCATCTACTCCAACTTCTGCACATTTTCTAAAGAAGCGCTCTTCTCCAAATTGCATCACTTGATTAAAATAACCCATCATGATTAATGGAATCTGTGTCTTTGCTCGAACTGACTTTACTTGCTCGAATAATAATTCCACATTCATTCCATTTTTCAACGCTACGGTGCTACTATCCTGAATGGTCGGTCCATCTGCCATTGGGTCAGAATATGGCATGCCTAATTCAATCAAATCTACTCCCGATTCTTCTAAGGTCAAAATGATGTCTTCGGTGTCGTTTAAATTCGGATGGCCTGCGGTGAAGTAGACATTTAAAATATCTTTCTTCTTCGTGGCAAAAAGGTTGTCTAGTCTATTCATGTTTTGGAGGTATAGAGGCGGAAAGGCAGAGAGGCTGAAGGGCGGAAAGGCAGAGAGATTTTGTCGCTCTTTTGCCTTTCAGCCCTTTTGCCTTTCAGCCTTTCAGCCTTCATTAAAAATCATAGCCCACTTTCAAAAAGATAGAACGAGGACTTATAGGAAATACGACAAAAGAGGCGTTTGGGTTTTGATTAATAAAATCTGCGGTAGCAGCATTGGAATTACTACCAAATTCATTGGGGCCAAAGAAATTCATTAGGCCTGCTGAATTGAATAAATTATTTGCAATCAAAGAAATATTAACACTCTTATTTAATTGATAGCCAATGCCTGCATTGATTGTCGAGAAAGCTGGTAATTGGAAAGCATTCGCTACGTTTCCTTCTCGCTCCCCCATATATCGCCAAGTTGCAAAAATATCAACTTTTCCTGTTTTATAAATAGGACTAATTTCCAGCATCGCATTCGGGTTATGCGGTACTTTATTGCCCGAATAATCAATCGTTACATCGTCTGCTTCATCAACTGTTCCATTGGCATTATAAACCTGAAATCTTGTCGCCTCCGCATTTTGGTAGGTTGCCTTTATATTAATATCAAAATTATTAGTAAGCGATAAATTCCCCTCAACCTCTAGTCCAATAGTCGTTGTCTTATTCAACAAAATTGGCGTAAAAAAAATCTCACCTGTTTCTTGGTCTAACACAAATTCTGAAAAAGGAATATTATCTAATTGACTATAAAAAGCAGTCGTAAATAAACTGAACTTTGGAGCAATCACTTTGAAGCCTAATTCCCCTTGCAAAATATCTTGTACTGTTCCTGCTTCATCAATTGGCACACCACTAAAATTATTAAAATAATAATTCATTTCTGGGGCCTTATGCCCATTGGATAAACGACCAAATAAAGCCATATTTTCGGTTAGTAAATAGTTGAGTCCTAAAGACCAAGAAAGATAATTATAGTTGAAATCAAAAGGGTCTTTTTGTCCTGCTAATAACACGGAATTATTATAAGCGGTTGTTTCGTCGCCATCAATTCCTCCTGGTGCAAAGGTCGGGACGCTTCTATCTTTTTCTCCTTTGTGTCCGATGGTTTCATATCGCAAACCTGCATCAATGTTTAGTTTATCTTGGATTTGAATATTATCATTTAGAAACAAAGCAAATTGAGTAATTTTCGCATCTCCTCTATTATATAATAATCCACCATGATTAGAAATTCCTGCTCTGTCAGATAATTCAATTACGGGAGCACCTTCATTTTCTAAAGTCACATATAAGTTTCTTGGTTCGTTTTCATAAGTTGCGTAAGCAAAACTGGCAGAAGTAAAAGATTCAACGTCTGAATAAGCAAAATAAGCACCTCCTGTAAGCGAGTGATTTTTTATTTGTTTGCTAATCGTTAATTGCTCCATGAACTCCGTTGCTTCGTCTACCTTCTTCCAAGGCGCAATGCCTAAAACAGCATCGTTTGGTAAACTGCCTTCTAGATAATCAAAAGATGCTGGTTGCCCTTGAAAAATATTAAGAATCCCAAAATTATTCACTCGAGCTAAAACATCGTTGCTATTCGCATCTCTAAAGACCACTTGACCCAGAGGGATATTTTGGAAAGTTGGGTCAATTCCACTCAATAAATAAGGGAAAAGTCCTTCTAAACCTAAAGGTTGGTTCGCAATCGTGGCATTCCAATCTGCACTTTTATCACTGACTTTAAAATTAGAGCGAATAGTCCAACCATTTACGGCATGTGAAATATCTAGTCCTAAAGCAGCATCTTTAGTTTTCACCCCATTATCCGTATCATATGCAAAAGTCGCATTGGCATCATTTCCTGCTACTCGACCATCAGGAATATTGGTTGATAATTTTGGTAAGTTTAAAGCTGTATTATTAAAATTTTGCCCAAATGCTGCTTCTGGGTCATTCCAATTAGTTGCTGCTAGTCCTTGATAGCGATTGACTTTATCGTTTAAGTATTTTCCATAAATTTTTATAAATCCATTATTTGTTTTTTTTGTCACATTTGCTTTTAGTTGACCGCCGTTCTCCCAAGTGATATCTGTATTCCTTGCGCCTTGGTCGTAACGGTAAAAACCACCAATATTATAACTCAAGCCATTATCAGATAATAACCCTCCTAAATTCAAATCATAACGCACCAAAGGATTACTTGCTCCTTGCAAACCACCAGTCACTAACATTTGTCCAGAAAACTTTTCACCACCTGTTTTGGAAATAAAATTAAAAATTCCTCCCGGTGCATTCGCGCTTGTAATTACCGCTGAGCCTCCACGAACGGCTTCTAGTCTACGAGTTGTCAAATCTGCCCGATGGAATAAATCTGGTCCATAATAAGT
>CALLVC010000231.1 GCA_938010785.1 uncultured Saprospiraceae bacterium | reverse complement strand
AAGGTGATAATAATGAATGCCAAAGGGGAAAAAAGAACGATTGCTGTCGGAGAGTTATCTATGAAATAAAATTATAATCAGCTCAAAGTGCTTGTTTTTAGATAGATTAAGCTGGCTATATTTTTATAATCAGCTCAAAGTGCTTATTTTTACCTAGATTGAGCTAGTTATAAATTTTGATATGAAAAAACAAGTATTAGTTGGTAGAGAAAAAGAGCAAGTCATTTTACAAAAAGCCTTAACCTCAAATGAGGCAGAAATGCTTGCGGTAATTGGTAGAAGAAGAGTCGGTAAAACCTTCTTAATAAAATCTGCTTATGCAGGTCATATTGATTTTCAAATGTCTGGTATTCAGAATGCTACCTTACAGCGGCAATTAGAAAATTTTGCCTATAGATTATCACTTTTAACCAATGAAAATGAAATGCGAGCTATTCCTAAGAATTGGTTTCAAGCATTTACTCAACTAATTGATTTTTTAAGAGCAAGACCCAAGGATAGTAAATACGTTGTGTTTTTAGATGAACTACCTTGGATGGCAGGCAAAAAATCTGATTTTATCCAAGGACTGAGCTTTTTTTGGAACAGTTGGGCGGTTGACCAAGATATAGTAGTTGTTATATGTGGTTCTGCTGCATCGTGGATGGTTCAAAAAGTGGTCAATGACACAGGAGGACTACATAACCGAATTACCAAAAGGATAAATTTAAAACCATTTACTTTAAACGAAACGGCAGCCTATTTCAAGAGTAGAAACATCTCATTATCTCGTTATCATATAGTTCAAATTTATATGGCTTTAGGGGGAATTCCTCATTATTTAAAAGAGGTGGAAGGAGGGAAAAGTGCAGTTCAGAACATAAACGATATTTGTTTTTCAGAGTCGGGACTATTGAGAGATGAATTTAGGAATTTATATCCTGCTTTGTTTAGTAATCCTCAAAATCACGTATTGGTTATTCGTGCTTTAGCAACTAAAAGACAGGGAATGACTAGAACAGAGATTAGTCAATCTAGTAAAGTGAAAAATGGAGGTACTCTAACTAAAGTTCTGCAAGAATTAGAATTATCAGGGTTTATTAGTTCTTACTATGCTTATGGTAAAAAGAAAAAAGGTAAATTATTTCGATTGACTGATGAATATTCACTTTTCTATTTACAGTTTGTAGAAAAAAACATCTACGAAGGAGAGGACACTTGGCAACACTTAAGCCAGACTCAAACTTATAAAATTTGGAGCGGGTATTCATTTGAAAGTATTTGTATCAAGCATTTGCCACAAATAAAAAAAGCATTGAATATTGGTGGAGTATATACGGTTTCTGCTTCATTTAGTAAAAAAGGAACTAAAGACACAAAAGGGACTCAAATTGATTTGATTTTGGATAGAAAAGACCAAGTTATCAATTTGTTTGAAATGAAGTTTTACCAAAAAGAGTTTGTACTGAATAAAAGTTATGCGGAGGCATTAAAGGAAAAGATGAATATTTTTCAAGAAGTGACTAAAACTAATAAGTTACTTCTTTGGACTATTATTACGCCTTTTGGTTTAAAACAAAATCAGTACGCCCTTAATTTAGTTTATAGTACTTTAACTTTAGAATCACTTTTTGCCTCATAAAAGACTTCTTTTTTACAACTATTTTCATCGATTTTAGTTTATTTTTTATCTGTTCTCAACCAATACCACCAAAATCAGAATTTCTACAAATTATATTTGATATATATTTATATCTTGTTGCATTTTCTTGCTTTATCTTAAGGTCAATGACAAAACGTATGCATTTTATTATGAAAAAAAATAATAGGTTAAAATCAGTTATGAAAGGTGGTTTATATTTCCTGTTTTTGTTTTTATCTATTAGCCCATTCTGCTTGTTTGGACAAGAGATGGAATCCCATCAATTAGGTGAAAAAACATCTGCTATCAAACCCATTACCTGGACTGGAACTATCTACTCTTCAGAGAAGAATGAACCCATAATAAATGCTGTGTTACAGTCTGATAGTGGCATTAATGCTATTACAGATTTGGATGGTAAATTTAAAATTAACCTGACCAAACAAACGCATGTTTTTACTATTTCAGCACTTGGTTTTGAAGAAAAAAAAGTAAGTATTGATGCTTATGCTTCTGCAAAGCTTAATATTATCTTGAATGTCGAAGCTGTTTTGATAGACGAAGTAATTGTCAGTGGGGCTTCTGAAAAAAGTGCTTTAAAAGAAATTACACCAGGTTTGCAACGATTGAATGCGGAACAATTAGAAACTCAATCCAAGTTTTTTGGCGAAATCGATATTCTCCGTAGCCTTCAATCTATTTCTGGGGTTAGTAACACTGGTGAAGGTGCTTCTGGATTTAATGTAAGAGGTGGAAATACTGACCAGAACTTAATCCTACAAGATGGGCACTTGATTTTTAATCCTTCTCATGCTTTAGGTTTTTTCTCTTTATTCCATCCAGATTTGGTACAATATGTAGATTTGTACAAGGGGGGGATTCCTGCTAAATATGGAGGTCGTTTATCTTCTGTCTTAGCAGTAGAAACGAGAGATGGAGATAAAGAACAATTTAAAATGAAAGGTGGTATTGGAATGGTGTCCAGTAGACTGTCTTTAGAAGGGCCGATTATTAAAGACAAAGTTTCTTTTATCGTTGGAACAAGATATAGTTATGCGGATTGGATTTTTAATTTAGTAGACAATCCAGAGGTGGCAGAGAGTAGCGCTTTTTTCAATGACGTAACGGCAAAAATAAATGCTCGATTATCTCCAACTACTAATTTGGGGGGTAGCTTTTTAAGAAGTAGAGATGATTTTCAATTGGGAGATGAGGCACGATTCGATTATTCTACAATTTCGGGAGAGGCTTATTTAAAGCAAATCATTGGCGAAAAAGCGAACTTAACCTTAAATGTCAATAAAGGTCGCTATGAAAGTTCGCTGTTTGATTTGAAAGGCAATGACCAATCTAAATTTACCAATGCGATTGATTATCTAAGAGGAAAAATAGATTTTTTATACATCTTATCTGATAACTATAAATTAAATATCGGAGCAGATTATAATTTATACGAAGTGAGTCCTGGTAAGATTGAACCAAGAAATGAATCCTTCATTATTCCTGACCAATTAGAAGTAGAAACAGGACGGGAGATTGCCGGATACCTCGAAAACCAATTTACGCTTAATGAAAATTTAGAAATTTCTGCAGGGGTTCGTTTTACTTCCTTTGCTAATTTGGGTGCAAGAATAGTTAACATTTACCCGGAAGGAGAAATCAGAACGGAAAGAAATATTATTGGTCAACAGACTTTCGGGGAGGGCGAGACTATCGCTACTTATACTGGCTTAGAACCTCGATTTTCTGTTCGATATGAAGTGAATGAAAAAACAGCGGTTAAAGCTGGATATGCTAGAACTTACCAATTTTTAGCACAAATTTCAAACACGGCTTCTGCTACACCTATTGATATTTGGCAATTGGCCAACCAATACGTTGGACCACAGTTTTCTGATAACTTTTCTATCGGCTTATTCAAAGATTTTGGCGTGAAAAATTACCAGAGTTCCGTTGAAGTTTTTTACAGAAAATCAGATGGTATTTTGGACTATAAAGATTTCGCTCAATTATTATTAAACCGAAATATCGAAACAGAATTGGTTACAGGGGATGCCTTGTCTTATGGTTTAGAATTAAATTTAAAGAAACAAACAGGAAGCTTACGCTGGGATATGAACTATACTTTTTCTAGTTCTGAACGTAGAATTTTGCCTTCTGATGTGCAAGTCGGGGTGAACAGAGGAGAATGGTACTCGTCTAATTATGACATTCCACATGTCTTTAATATGAATGTTGTCAAACAATTTCAAAATAAAACAAATTTAGCCATCAACTTCACTTATAGAAGTGGACGACCGACGACGGCACCCGTTAGTTCTTACACGAGTGATAATGTCTTGAATGTTCCTATTTATTCCGATAGAAATAGATTTAGAGTACCTGATTTTCATCGATTGGATATTGCTTACACAATAGGCCCTTTTGGAAAAGAAGGTGGTCGGTTAGACCATAGCATCACGCTTTCTGTGTATAATTTGTATTCTAGGAGAAATGCTTATTCTGTTTACTTTAGACAAAATCCTTTTGAGAGTGTGAAGGCGATTCGTGTCGCTACTTTAGGGACTATTTTCCCTTCTATCACTTATAATTTTAATTTAAAATAAACATTGAGTCAATCATTACTGCGTCACTAGTCTTTTAGAGACCAATGACTGAATGACCAATGACCAATGACTAATTATCATATAATGAAAAAGATACCTTTTTTTATCCTATCTATTGCTTTAACTATCGGCATTTTTTCTTGTGTCGATGAGATTAAATTAAATGTAGATACGGAACAGAGAACTTTAGTAGTTGATGGCTTTGTGACCGATAGTTTGGGCGATTTTCGATTGCAAGTTTCCCAAAGTGCGATTATCGGTATTGGAAATGATAATATCTTAGACCCGATTTCTGGTGCTACGGTACAATTGATGGATACAGACGGTGGCATTTACCCTTATGTGGAACTTTTAGAGGACATCGGTGTGTACGAATTGTCTAATTTCAAGGCATTGAGAGAAAAAGAATACATGATTGATATTACCTTGCCTGATGGTAAACATTATCAATCTATTCCTGAAAAGCTGCGGTCAAGCAGTAAGATTGATAACATTTCCTATGAAGTCAATGAGGAAACATTTAGAGATAACTCAGGAGGACTAGTAACCGAGAATATCATTTCTGCCAAAATTGCTACTAATATATCGGAAGCGGATGTGCCTCCTTTTTTGCGTTGGAGAGTAGAAGGACAATATCAAGTACAAGAACAATACCCCATGGCATTAAACCCTAAAAGATGCTATGTCGGGGTCAATCTAGATTTGAACGATATTCGAGTTTTTGACTTCTCTCAGGTTAATGGGGACGCTTTATTTGAACAGGTAATTGCAGAGACAACTTATGATTTTAGATTTGGAGAACAGTTTTGTTTTCATGTTTCTCAATTTTCTATCTCCGAAGATGAATTTAATTATTGGAGAAGTATTAAAGAAGTTATTGATATTGATGGTAGTCTTTTTGACCCTCCTCCCGGTACGGTGGTTGGAAATATTCGAAATGTAGATGACCCCAATGATGTAGCTGTAGGCTATTTTTCGGTTTCTTCTGTATTTTTTCAAAGATATTTTGTCAATCGAGATGAAACAGGTTTTTCGGTTCGGTCTAAATGTGAAGGCTTTTTTCTAAGAGTACCTTTCGCTTGTGATGATTGTCTTTTATTAAATAATAGTACAACGACAAGACCTGATTATTGGGAATTTTAGTAACTTATAATAACTTTCACATAAGGAAGTTAAAGGACATAAATAAGTTTAACTAATGTCTTGCCACCTTCGGTGGCTCGACTTATGGGGTGTTAGGGGTGAGAAATCTTGAATTTTCTATCAGAAAATTCAAGATTTCTCACCCCTAAACAACCCCATTTGCTCGGCGGCTGCGCCGCCTCGCAATAAGTTTAAGTTAATTATGTCCTAGTACTTACTTAACATTGGTAATTTAATAATAAAGCTATCAAACTTTCTATTCATATTCTTTTAGGGTTAATCCTTTTATTAGCCTTTTCTTTAGTTTACTGTGATAGCAGCCAACGCAAACAACAGATAGTTGAAGGACAATGTGGGGCCTGCCATCAAGTACCTGACCCATCCTTTTTGTCTAAGGAGATTTGGAAAAATCAGATACTGCCGCAAATGGCATTTTATTATGCCTGGCAAGGGAATTCTACATACGATTATGCCAATCAGTCCTTTTATCGTAAAAAAGGAAGTATCCCAATGAATGATAAAACTTGGCGAGTGATTGAAGATTATTATGTCCAAAATAGCCCCTCTACTATTGATTTAAGAACAGAAAGTAACCTACCCTTACAAAACAAATTTGAGGAAATAACACGGGAGTCTATTTGTCAATTGCCAGCGATTACCGCCTTGCAAATTGAAGCGGATGGCGCTGTTTTTTGTGCATGTAATAATACTTTATTACAGCTAAATACGGCTGAATTTACGGCAGATACTTTGCTAGCTAGTCGGTCGATTTTCACACAAATTAAAAGGAAATCGCCCAATAATTTTTATTTGCTAAATGCAGGAAAACTAGGACCTCATAATGAACCACTCGGTAGCTTGAACTTTTTTAATTCAACGACGAATCGAGAAACAGTCTTAAAAGATAGTCTATATCGCCCTGTTTATTTAAATGAATATGATAACCAATTATTGATTTCTCAATATGGTAATGATGTAGGGAAATTGAGTACTTTTGATGAAAAAAACAAGGTATCTCAAGCCATTATGAATCTGCCTGGTAGTTATCGAACTTTTGTGGTTGATTTGAATAAGGATGGGCAAACGGAAATTTTAGGGCAATTTAGTCAAGCAAAAGAAGGTGTTTATAGTTTTACTGAAAAAAGTAATGGTACCTATGGGGCTAAACAGTTACTTAGTTTTCCTTCCGTTTTTGGATTTAGCGACTTAGATACGGCAGATATTAATGGAGATGGCTTTTTGGATTTAGTCATTACGAATGGAGATAATGCAGATTTTTCTAATATCCCAAAGAATTTTCATGGTTTGCGGATTTACCTAAATGACCAACAAGGCAATTTTACAGAAAGCTATTTTTACCCAATTTATGGTGCTACTCAAGTTCGCTGTTTGGATGTGGAAGGAGATGGAAAAACAGATATTTTAGTAGCTTCGTTTTTTCCAAATTATATAGAAGAATCTCTATTACTTTTTAGTAATCAATCTGATATTGCGCTGCAATTTGAACCCAGTAAATTTGCGAATGCAGGCAAAGGTAGATGGATGGTGATGCAAGATGGAGATATCGACCAAGATGGCGATTTAGATGTCGTCGTAGGGTCATTTATTAGCGGACCTACCCATCTTAAAGGTTCTATCCTTGATAAATGGTTAAAAGAATCGGTTGATTTACTTATCTTACGGAATAATGATAAGTAAATGTTAAAACTCTTACCTAACATATTTTTATTCTTTTTATTAACTAATCCTTTGATGCTTCTAAGTCAATTGGAAGGATTGGATTGGGTCGTTGATTTGACTGAAGAAATCATCGAAGAGACTGATTTGTGTGAACGTTGCACTTGGGTTAATCCTACTATTTCTTTTGTTACTTTAGCTGGAGGAGAGCATATTTTTTTGAGATACAGTTGTTCTACAACGGAATCATTTGCCAGAATGTACGATTTGAGTGGTAATTTAGAAAGCGAATGTATTTCCAGAAATGGTGTTAGTGAATGCGGATTCGGTGGGAATGCCTTTACAATATATACCTTTGCTGATATAATTACTCCACTTTGGAACTGTACTTCAGGTTTTGATTGTGAATTTGCTTTAATTAATAATATTGATAGAAAAGTGCCGATTACGGTAGATGATAGTCGATGCGCAGAAGGTATAAAATTTTTAAAAGCCGCTGATGTTTTTACGACTTATGAGTGGGCTGGTAACGACCAAACTGGGAATACCGCTACATTAGAAATATCAGAAGGTGGACTTTATACTTTAACCGTTACAGACGAATTAGGCTGTACTTTTGATGGAGAAATTGAGATACCAGATATTGATAAATTAGTCGTAAATATTAAAGGCCCTGCTCAATTTTGTTTAGGCACAGATGTAGCGCTTAAAACGACCAATTTTACATCTTATGAATGGTCCACAGGCGACACCGATGAAACAATGACTACCAACCAAGCAGGTGCCTATCAAGTTACTGTTACCAATGACCAAGATTGTGAAGGGACCGCTTCTTTTTTATTAGAAAATTTTGACCCACTTGCGGTAGAAATAGTTGCTGACCAAACTGAAATTTTTGAAGGTAATCCCGTCAATGTGTCTGTAAGGACGAGTTCATCTACTGAAGATTTTATCGTCGAAGAATGGATTAGTAATAGTAGAATAGCATGTAAAGATTGTCTCGAAACAACTTATTTCCCCCGCATCGATAATGAATTATCTGTATCTGTAATAGATGCAAACGGTTGTCAAAGCATGGCTACCTTTTCTATTTTGGTGGAAGAACTACCTTTAGAGGTGTACACGCCTAATATTTTTCGACCAAATAGCGCATCTGAAAATAACCGCTTTAATTTATATGGTGCTACCAATATTGAAAGAATAGAAAGCCTTTCCATTTTTGACCGTTGGGGCAATCAAGTCTATTATACAACTAATCTTTTACCCAATCAAATTGGAGAAGGTTGGGATGGGCAGACTAATGGAACTAACGCTCCTCAAGGTATTTATTTATTCCAGTTTAACGTATTATTTACCAATGGTGAGCAGAAAATAATTGGTGGAGATGTCTTGTTGTTGAGGTAGGGGAGGTTAATAAGGTTTATAAGGTCTATAGGGCTAATGAGGTTTATGAGGTTAGGAAAGGATTCCATGAGAAAGTTCAAATTCAAGCGTCAAGCTCAAATTCAAGTGACTTTTTGATTTGCCACATTTTTTTGAACACTCCCGATTCCATAGCCAAACCTCATAAACCTCATCACCTTATCAACCTCATAAACCTTATTCCCTCATCACCTTACTTAAAATACCGTACATAATCAATCTCCATCTGCTGAGGAAAGACCGTCGTTGCATCTGGACTACCTGGCCACTGACCACCGACCGCTACATTAAAAATCATAAAAAATGGTGCATTAAAGCGGTATTGTTCTCCTTGCATATCATTTATACCAAGTGTGAAGAAAGCCGTTTCATCCATATACCAAACCAATTGATTGGGTTCCCAAACAAGAGAAAATACGTGAAATTGACTATCAAAGCCATCGACATCTCCAATAGAGGAACCTTTAAAGGTGCTTCGTCCACTTCCTTGTGCGCCCCAGTGAGCAGTTCCGTGTGCTAAATTAGGTTCATGGCCAACTAATTCCATAATATCAACTTCTCCACAAGCAGGCCAACCTACCTCATCAATATTATTCCCTAGCATCCAGATAGCAGGCCAAAGACCTTGCCCTTTTGGCAATTTAGCTCGAATATCAATTCGTCCGAATTGAAAGCTTTGTTTACCTTTTGTTTGTATTCTAGCAGAGGTAAAGTTGCTATCTCCTTCTTTCAAGGCTCGAATAACTAATTTGCCATCTTCTAAAAAGATATTTTTTTCTTCATCTGTATACCATTCTAACTCCTGATTCCCCCATCCACAAAGATTTGGACAACCATCTCCTAACTCAAAATTATAAGTTTCTGTGTTGAGGCTTTCTCCATCAAATTCATCCTGCCAGCTGATGTCATATCCGTAATAACTGGAAGGGGTCTGGTAGCCTTCTGCATCAAAATTAGTAGGGTCATCATTGTCCTTGATGATGCCGATAACTGTTGGTTTTTCGATGGATACATTACCGTTAGAAGAAAGGGTTAGGCTCAACTTCTCATCAACTTCATTAACGTCATCATCTATTACGGTTATTTCAATGTTTACTCTACTTGCACCTGCCTCTAAAACAACACTACCACTTGTTTCCATAAAATCTACTCCCGGTTCAGCAGTCATTCCTTCTATCGTATAATTTAGTGTAATGGCTTCTTCCGCTGCTGATTGAGAAAAGATTTCAAATAGCATTGTGGAGTTCCCCGCTTGTTCGAAAGCTCTGCCTTCTTGTAGTGTTAGTTCCACTAAGTTTGCTGGAGTTGGTTCTGTCGTGCTGTTATTATCTCCACATCCAAATGAGAGTATAAGGATGGAGAATAGCGCTAATTTTAGGATTGTAGATTTCATATTGAAATGATTATATTAAAGTCGTAGAAAATGTGAAATTTTATTTTTTAGAAAATATTCGAAAAGGTATTGATTGAGCCACCGTCAAAGTTATAAAAACTTGGTAGGTCTAGATGTTTTAGATTAGCAATAATGTCTGTCTACAAAGACTAATAGCCGATAAAAATGGCAATAGATGGTGTTGGAACGGAAACAGATAGCAAAATACGACTTTTTTTATAAGCCTCAAACCATCTTTTGTCAAGAGGAAATCATATTTAATTAATAAGTAGTCTAGAATCCATGTTTTTCTCTTTTAGAAGTCAATTTTTATCGTTTCTAAAAGCATTTTTTTATTTTTTATTAAAAAAGCGTACATTCGAGATTATAACTAATAATGGGTTTTTCATAAAAGTAGAGCATCCAAGTAAACCTTGATTGTTTGAGACATCGAGTCTCAATCAATCAAAAAAGGGTTTTAAAGGGTGAGCTAAAAATGGGTTTTCTATGAAAATTCATTTTTAGCTCGCCCTTTAATCCCCTTTTACAAATTTTGCCGTTCGATACGGCAAAATTTGTTCGGAACGCCTTACTAAGCATTTTAAGAGAAAGCCCTTTATAACTAATCGACTTATGAAAAGAAGAGAAGCCATTCAAAATATGTTCTTGCTATCCGCTGGTTTAGCTTTATTGCCAAATTGCCAGATGGAAGAAAAAGGCCCCGTTTATGCCAATGTGCCATTAGAAAAAGGACAACGTACCTTGATGAATTTATTGACCAATGCCATCTTACCTCGAGAAGGCACTGAAGTAACTACTCCAGAAACCACCACTGATTTTATCTTAACGATGCTTAATGATTGTTCATCTCCTGAAGATATTCAAGAATACCTTTTAGGGATGAAAGAATTTCAAATGAGCATTAAAGAGTTGTACAATACTTCTTTCAAAAAAATGGAACCAACCCAACAGTTGGAATTATTTAAAAGCCTAGGGGAATCTGAGAAAATAACAGACGCTGCCAAAGCCTTTTTTAATAAAACCGTCGGTGCAACTCGCCAACATTTTACCAGCTCCGAATATTTTATGAAAAATCGACTGGATTTTGAGTTTGTGCCTGGCCGATATTTAGGCTGTGAACCTGTGTAATCTGTAGCGCCAAGCTCTGCTTGGTGTAAAAACTAATCTTAAAAATAGACCAAGCAGAGCTTGGTACTACAAAATATAAAAATGACCAATAACACCGACCACCAATACGACGCTATCATCATTGGCGCAGGGATGACAGGCGCTTATGCTGCCAAAGAACTCTGTGAAGGAGGCATGAAGACCTTGCTATTAGAAAGAGGGCGCAACGTCGAACACATCAAAGATTATCCAACCACCAGTATGCAACCATGGGAATTTCCGCACCGAGGAGAGATTCCCCATGATGTTAAAGTAGCCAATCCTGCTATCAGTCGATGCTATGCTTACAAAGAAGATGCCATGCACTTTTTTGTAAAAGACACCGACCATCCATATATCCAAGAAAAGCCCTTCGATTGGATTCGTGGCTACCAAGTAGGGGGGAAATCTATCATGTGGGCAAGGCAAGTACAGCGTTGGAGTGATTTTGATTTTGAAGGACCAGCGAGAGATGGTTTTGCCGTAGACTGGCCGATTCGATACAAAGACTTGGAAAAATGGTATACCAAAGTAGAAGGCTTTATTGGGGTCTCTGGCAATAAGGATGGTTTGGATATACTGCCTGATGGCGACTTTCTAAAAGCCTTTGATTTGAATTGTGTAGAATCTTATTTTCAAGAAAAGGTTAAGGAAAATTATAAAAATAGACATGTCATTTATGCCCGTTGCGCACATTTGACAGAGAACCGACCCATTTTTAAAGAACAAGGGAGAGTGCTTTGTCAAGGTCGAAATATTTGTCAAAGAGGTTGCCCTTTTGGTGGCTATTTTAATGCCAATTCTACTTTAATTCCTTGGGCAAATCGAACAGGGAACTTGACTTTAAGACCACATTCAGTTGTCCATTCTATCATTTTTGATGATAAATTAAATAAAGCCACAGGTGTTCGAGTGATTGATGCCAATACCAATGAAACGACGGAATATTTTGCCAAAATCATTTTTGTCAATGCGGCTACTTTGAATACCAACGCTGTATTACTCAATTCTAAATCTGAGCGATTTCCTGATGGTTTGGGGAATGATAATGGTTTATTAGGTAAGTACGTTGCGTTCCATAATTACCGAGCTAGAATTAGTGCCACTCATCCCGGTCATAAAGACAAAAGAGCAGTTGGTGGTCGTCCAACGAGTGGTTATATTCCAAGATTTAGAAATGTCTACAAGCAAGAAACAGATTTCCTTAGAGGGTATGCCGCAGGCTTTGGCGCGAATCGCTATCGTAATGTCAACGCCGAAGGTTTCGGAAGCGAGTTGACCCAAGGTTTACTAAAAAATCACGATTTGGGTCCTTGGCGAGTCGGGTCTCACATGATGGGGGAGACGATTCCTAAAATCACCAATATGGTCAGTTTGGATGCCGAGCAAGTTGATAAATGGGGTATTCCTTTGTTAAAAATAGATATCGATTATGATGATAATGATGAAAAGATGATGCAAGACTTTTATGAGCAGTTGACGGATATGTATCAAAAAGCTGGATTTACAGATATAAGAACAGAAGATGATAAAAGAAACCCCGGCCTAGATATTCATGAAATGGGCGGTGTTCGAATGGGCAGAGACCCAAAGACATCTATGTTGAATAAATGGAATCAACTTCATGCTTGTAAGAACGTCTTTGTAACGGACGGCGCTTGTATGACTTCTGTGGCTACTCAAAACCCTTCTTTGACCTTCTGTGCCTTGACCGCTAGAGCTGCGAATTATGCACTTGAGCAGGTTAAAAAAGGAGAATTGAGCTAGGAAATTGAAAATTCCCAAAACCCTTTCTTACTTTTGGGCTTTCCAATATTTATAAAAATATAATGGCAGATTACAAATACATTGCTTTTCATTCCTACGGCCCAATTGCGGCGATTATTCTCAATCGTCCGGAGGCGATGAATGCTTTGAGCCCACAATTGGTGGAGGAATTAAGAGATGCGGTAAAAATAGCGGGGAAAGACCCAGAAGTAGAGGCTGTGATTGTCACGGGGGCAGGACGGGCTTGGTCAGCAGGAGTTGACTTAAAAGCCTTAAATGATGGCATAAAAGATGGTAGCTTTACGGCTGATAAAATGCTAAATGATGGAAATGAATTGATGCATCTACTCCAGACAATGCCTAAACCGACCATTGCTGCGGTTAATGGTTTTTGCTATACAGGCGCCTTAGAGTTGATGATGGCTTTTGATATTGTCATCGCTGCCGAGGAAGCACAAATTGGAGATACACATGCTAAATGGGGCGTTATTCCAAAATGGGGAATGAGCCAACGACTGAGCCAATTGGTCGGTCCTCAAAAAGCCAGAGAACTCTCTTTTACTTGTGAACCTATTTCGGGGAAAGAAGCTGCTAGAATTGGTTTGGTCAACAAGGCTGTTCCTTTAGCAGAATTAGATGATACCGTGAACGAAATGGTCAACAAAATATTAGGCAATAGCCGCCAAACGATTGCTGCCATGAAACATTTGTATCTGCAAGGGGAGTTGAATACTTTAAAAAAAGGATTGCAAATTGAACAAGATTATGAGAAGGCTATTACCGATAGAGCTGAATTTTTAAAAGATTTTGTCAACAATAAATAATTAGGATTACCAATTGATATCCAAATTTAATAACCATGAAAAAATAATGGCAGCATTATTTTTTCATCATCATTTAAGTTATGAAATTAGCACCATTCCATTTAGCGTTTCCCGTTTACGACTTAAAAGCGACGCGTGAATTTTACGAAGACTTGTTAGGTTGTGGTGTCGGTAGAACTTCTGACCGATGGATAGATTTTAACTTTCATGGTTCTCAAATTTCGGCACACTTAGTAGATAATAAAGAAATCGAAGTGAATACCAATCACGTAGATGGGAAAGATGTGCCTGTAAAACACTTTGGCGCTATCTTAGAAATGCCCGTTTGGGAAGCATTAGCAGAAAAATTGAAAGCTGCCAATATTGAATTTATTATCGAACCTTATGTACGATTTAAAGGAGAAGTTGGAGAACAAGCAACCATGTTTTTCTTAGACCCTTCTGGCAATGCGGTAGAATTCAAAGCTTTCCAAAATTTTGACCAGATTTTTGCGACCTAATTTGAGGTTATAAGGCTAATGAGGTGAATAAGGTTTGATGAGTCGTACTGGCTTACTCTATAATTCCTCATTCGCCTCATCAACCTCATTCGCCTCATCAACCTCATTCGCCTCATCAACCTCATTCACCTCAACCTCAACTGATTGTCCACTGTTATTTACATTATCTGCATCATTACCATTTTCCTAATAGTTTTTGGATTAGTGGCCTTCACGACCTATACGCTGCGACGAGCTTATTTGGCGCTAAAGGCAGATTATGACCAGCAGACAAAAGTGGTGAAATTTGTCTTTTATACTTTAACTCTTTGGTTATTATTGATAGCGGTTCTTGCTATTGGCGGCTATTATAGTAACTTTAGATACCTTCCACCAAGGATATTTGTGTTGGGCATTCTACCTCCATTAATTTTGACCATTGTTTTATGCTTTTCTAAAGGCTTTACTAAAATATTACAACGTGTCCCGCCTGCTTGGTTAATCAAAGTGCAAA
>CALLVC010000230.1 GCA_938010785.1 uncultured Saprospiraceae bacterium | reverse complement strand
CAAACCTTCCCTCCCGAGGGAAGGGGGTCGTTAAACCCTAAATTTCGGGTCAAAAACCGATAAATTCTTCAATTTACCGAAAAAGTAGTCCCCTTCCTTTTGAAGGGAAGGGTTAGGGTTGGGTTAGAAAAGAGTTATTTTGAAAACTTCGTACAGCCCTTATTTTAAATTTTAAATTTTTAAATTTCCCAAATATGCTCCAACCATTAGCAGAAAGAATGCGGCCTAAAACACTAGATGATTACCAAGGCCAAGAACACCTGACAGGTCAAGGGGCAGTCCTGCGACAATCAATAGAATCGGGTAAAATTCCTTCTTTTATTCTTTGGGGACCTCCTGGAGTAGGAAAAACAACCTTGGCAACGATTATTGCCAATCAGCTAGACCGACCATTTTATACCTTGAGTGCGGTAAGTTCGGGGGTGAAAGATGTAAGAGAAACGATAGCTAAAGCTAAAAAACAACAGTTCTTCAGCAAACCAAATCCAATCTTATTTATTGATGAAATTCATCGTTTTAATAAAGCACAACAGGATTCACTTTTAGGAGCGGTAGAGAAAGGCGTGATTACTTTGATTGGTGCCACGACAGAAAACCCTTCCTTTGAAGTGATTTCCGCTTTATTGAGTCGTGCTCAAGTATATGTGCTTAAGCATTTGACGAAAGAGCAACTAATTGGATTGGTTGATAGAGCTTTAGCGAAAGATGAATTTTTAAAAAAGAAACCCATTGAAATCCGAGAATATGATGCGATGTTGCTATTTTCTGGTGGAGATGCTCGAAAACTAATGAATGTTTTAGAATTAGTGACTAATTTCCAAAAGGGGGAGGAAAAATTGGTCATTACCAATGATTTTGTCAAAGAAAAAGTACAGCAAAATATAGCTGTTTACGA
The DNA here is from genome assembly GCA_938010785.1 of uncultured Saprospiraceae bacterium. Taxonomy (GTDB): domain Bacteria; phylum Bacteroidota; class Bacteroidia; order Chitinophagales; family Saprospiraceae; genus JAFMDF01. Next base: position 19,382 of record CALLVC010000230.1, on the reverse strand, counting down.
TAAGTCTGGCGACCAACATTATGACATTGCCTCGGCTTTTATTAAGTCTATTAGAGGAAGTGACCCGAATGCTGCGGTGTATTATTTGGCTCGGATGATTGAAGGAGGAGAGGATATTAAATTTATTGCCAGACGAATGATAATTGCCGCATCAGAAGATATCGGTTTAGCCAATCCTAATGCTTTATTGATGGCGACTACTGCTTTTCAAGCGGCCACTGCGGTTGGTTTGCCAGAAGCTAGAATTATTCTATCTCAAGCAGTCGTTTATTTGGCAACTTCTCCTAAGAGTAATTCTACTTATATGGCGATTAATGTTGCGCAAAAATTGGTGAGAGAAACAGGTAGCTTGCCTGTTCCTTTGGAAATCCGAAACGCACCGACAAGCTTGATGAAAAATCTAAATTATGGCAAAGGCTATAAATATGCCCACGCCGAAAAAGGCAATTTTGCCGATATGGAGTTTTTACCCGAAGCCATCAAAGGCACGAAGCTATTTGAACCCAGTCAAAACCCTAATGAAGAGAAAGTTAGGAGTAGATTGAAGGCTCTTTGGAAAGAAAAGTATGGGTATTAGGTTTTATATTTGGATTATAGGATTAAAGTCTTTTCAATTTTATCAGCTGAATATCGAATAGAAAATTCGTATGTTTTGAGATTTGCTTTAAGATGAGCATACTCGTCTCCATTTGTCCAATTGATATTTAACCTTTTTTCACTTGTTTCTTCAAAGGAAACATTTCCTGAAAAAGCTAAAGAGGTATTCCTCAATCGAATCATCTCCAACTGTTTTAAAACTACCTCTTTTTTTAACCCATTTTTAATATCTGCTAAACTCAAAGTTGTCCTATTAATTTCCTTATGGCCGCCTGCACCTGCTTTATCTGCGGCTTCATGGTCATTCGTACCTGCAAAGATATCCAAGTACCAAATTTGAGGCGTACCTGGCATAAACAATTGAATAGCCCTAGCCAATAATAGCTTTTGCTCACTTTCGCCCAATGCACTAAAATAAGTGGCATTGACTTGATAATAAGAGATTTTTTTACCATCTGCTCCGTACAGATTTTTTACGCGCCCTCCTCGTGCCAAAATCAAATCCATCATTTCTTCGATTTCGGCATCTTCCAATAAGCCTTTTTGATAGACCCCATTGACCATTTTTCCTTTCAGGTCCAACACAGGAATGCCATCATGACAACCGAGCATGTTGACCGTTTTATATCCTTTAGTAATAATTTCTTTTGCCCATTTTAAGAGTGCTTTGTTGGTCCCTTTTTCAATAGCATGAATGGTCAATCCAGGAAGGAAAAAGTCATAAATAACGTATCCTTCATTAGCTACTTCATCATGTAGGTGCATACCATATTCCGCATGGATTTCTGGTAGTAGTAATAAATTATTTTTCTTGGCTATACTATTGATTTTTGCTAAATAATCCCATGTGCCAGGCTTATTAAAAAAATTAGTTTCACCTACCGCTTTATGTAAGTAAGCAAATGCATCTAATCGTAAAATTTGACACCCATAACTTTTCACTTTTGCTAATACAGCTTCATAGAATTCCCAAATTAAAGGAGATTTCGCATTGACATCCATTTGTCCTAAATAACTTCGATTTGCATTGACAAGCTTAAGGACTGCTTTCTTATGTGCAGAATGTAAACCAAAATCTAACGCTAGTAAGTCTTTCTGTCCGTCTATTGCGGTATTTACTTTTTTACAAATTTGCAAAGCATCTTCTGAACTTAAATTTTTGATAGTCTTTAAATCTTCAGATTTCAACTTTGAGTAGCTAACCTTTTGATAAAAAGTATTCCAATAGGGCTTTTCTGTGCCATCAGGAAATAACACTTTCAAAATCGGAAGCCCCGATTTCCGCATAAATAATTTGTCCAAATACTTTTTTTCAGGAATTACAATACCATCCGCGTTCAACGTTCCATATCCTTTCCAGAATTCATTCCAATTAATGAAGAAGTCTTTATACTTAGAATCATTTCCATTTTTAAGTAAATCTTTGAACTGAGGAGAGGCGACAGACAAATGATTTAAGACAATATCAAATTTCAACTCAATCCCAAGCGCTCTTAAAGCCTCAATATCTCTGGGCGAAACCAGTTCGGTATTGATGTTATAATCAATAATGGAAAAGCCTCTGTCCAAATCACTGTTAAAAAATGTAGGTAAAATGTAAAAAAGAGAAAAGGTATCTTTGAATTCAGGTAATTCCAACATCGAAACGATGTCACTCAGGTTGTTTCCTAAACTATCTGGATAGGCATTTAGCATGACTCCATTACCTATAACTAGACTCATTTATTGTTTTTTTAATTTTACAAACTTATGGAAACTCAAGGAAGGCGTATTATCAGGTGCAATAATAGAGATAAAATTTGGTATTTTCTACATATGCCTATAGATTTTCCCCGCTTTCAACTTTAATGATTTATATTTTTTCAAGCCTATCAACGCTAGTCACCAGCCCCCAAATAACTTTTCAAATAAGCCATCTTCCTCACTTTCAAAATAATTATTAGGATTTAAGGAAGACTGAATAACAAAAGGACTTGTCCTAGTGGTATCTCTGAAGGCTTTTATCAGGATTGGGGCAGCTAGATTGTTGCCTTCTAAGGACATTGTTTTAAATAATAAATCATTGGATTGAAGGTCTTCAAAATCATCGGCATAGGTGCTGCCTGTGATGTTTTGTAAGCCACTGAGATAATTGACTACCGTTATAGAATCAACTGGTAAGCCATCTTGTGTCCACCCATTAAGCTCTTTTTGTAAAATAGTAGTTAACCCCAAGGTATTAATAGAAATTTGAGTTAAATCGTTTTGATTCACTTTTAAAATCTCTTTGTTTCTATAAGCATTAAAACCTTGGCCCATCGTCATACTAAGAAATCCATCGACTGCATATACTTCATCTTCACCGGCCAATCGTACATAAGAAATTCCTTGTCGAGTCTGTTGGTTAAAATTAAAACGACCAACGATAAAATCTTCTAATAATTTATCACCTGCGTACGCTTTGACCCTACTCCCGCTTGTTTCTTCTACTTCATAGTCCGCCCATTTATCTCGACTTTTAGAAGCCACTCTTTTGGTTTTGATTAGCGATAAATTTCTTAAGATTGAAGAAACTGCTTCTTGATTGGCTTTGTTCGTTACATTACCCTTAGAAATTGCCCAAAAATGGGCCTCTTTTTTTAATAAAATTTCTTCTTGATTATCACTTTTGGGATAGAGTAGGATAGAGGTGATAGCTGAAGTATCTAATTGTATTAATTCTGTTTTAAAAGTTCGTTTTTTCTTTTCAAACGCAAATTGGCTGGCCAAAAATACCACCAATAAAGCAAGGAAAATTAATAGTAGTGTTTTATTTTTCATACTGAATTTATAAAGTCATTGGTCATTGGTCATTAAGTCACTGGTCATTTGGTCACTGGTACAACTTCTGACCAATGAACATAGACTAATGACTTAACTATATCTTTCCTGCATACGCTGCATGCGTAGATTCCGTTGCCGATTAGAACGGAACAAAGCGTATAAAAGCACTAATACAATAGGCAAGCCAAAATTTAAATATTTTATCATATCTCGTTTTCCTGCATTTTCATCTCCGAGGTATTCACTGTCGATTGGACGTGATGCTACTCCTTTGGTCCTCAGTTCAATCAAACCCGTGTCGTCTGACAACCAATCAATACTGTTGACCATCAAACTAGAATTATCAGACCGTTGACCACCTTGTTGTCCAGCAGTCGCATAATCTCCATCTCCAAAGACTACCAATTTACCTCCAGTTGTGTTATTTTCTAGCACGCCACCAACGACTAAGTTTGCGGAAGGTAAATCCGCAGCGGTCCATTTTCTTTGTACATCAAAATAGGTTGGTGGTTTTACAATTCCTGACTGCGAGGAAGAAAAGGCTATTGGTGTGAAGGTCGCTGATTCATCTCCCACAAAGCGAATCGGACTGGCAAAAGGCATAATAATCTGCTCTAATCCCTTCGTAATGGGGTGTTCAGCGAATTTTGAAATTAAAGGTAAAAAAGGAAAGTTGACAGGTGTATTCATCATAAAAGGTCCTTGCCTTTGCTGCACAGTTACACTTCCACAAGTGGCATCAATTAAGAAACTACCTTCTATTTCAATTCCTTTGCTTTGTAGCCAGTTTTCTAATCCAGTAACTATTTCAGTTCCTTGTGCTGTTTGCAAATCCCCATTGACTCGATTCAAACTAAGCATTATTTTACCACCTTTATTATAAAAATCGTCCAATTTAGCTATGTGACTTGGTGGAATAGAATCTTTAGGCGCCACGATTGCCATGGCTCTAAATCTACTTGGAATTTCCACCTCCGTTTCTAAATTAACATTTTCAACAGTATATAAAATAGATAAGGATTGATAAACTTGTTGTAAGTCGGATAAGGATGGCTCTCCATGCCCTTGAACTAGTCCTATCGAAGGTTTTTCGAAAACAGATAGTTTTTTAATTGCAGTGGTCAGTGCATATTCCATTCCAGCTCCTGTGACCAGTACTGGTAAGATTTCCTTGACTTCACCTGCTTGTAGTACTGCACCAGAAAATACTTTTTGCTGTTTGGATTGGTCTTTTTCTCTGACATTAATCATTAAAGGTTGAATCCCATTTTGCATGGCTTCCTGTTGGATTTCCTCTGTTTCTGGGTCAATTATTTCAAAATCAATCATTCCATTGGACAGCGTTGAATATTCAAAAAGCATATTTTCAAAATCTGTCTTAATCTTATCAATTTGCGCTGGCATATTGCTAGAAAAATAGGCAGAGATGGTGATAGGTTCTGTTAGTTCACCAAGGATATCTTCGGTTGCTTGACTTAAGGTAAATTCTTGGTCCTCGGTTAGGTCAAAGCGCAAGAAAAAACGTTTGGAGAGTAGGTTGACCAACACCAAAATCCCAATGACTAATAAAATGGAAATGGTATTTTTCATTAGAAATATGATTATGGATTAAAAAGAAAGGGCAAATTTAAAAAAAGGGAACTAAAAATTACAAACAACGAATTGGGATAATCGTATTTTTTTTTCTATTATTTATTACCTCGTCCCTAAATCTTTATAAATTAAAGCTCTTTCAACTTTTAGCGGTAAATTCCCTACCTGTCCAATTTTTAATTCCGCCATATTGCGACCAGCTTTTGCTCTATTTAGCAAAGAATGTCCATCCAACAAGGCGGTTAAATAACCTGACCAAAAGGCATCTCCTGCACCAGTAGTATCTTTTACAACAACCTTTCTTGCTGGCAAAAATTTACTTTCCTTACCATTTGCCACCCAACATCCATCTCCGCCAAGGGTTAAACAAACTTCTTTAGCTCCTAGTCCTAATAATTTGGCAATTGCTTTTTGAGGATTATCCAAAGGTGTTTCGTATAATCTTTCCCAGTCTACTTCACTCATTTTGATAATAGCTCCCATGCTACAATACTGTGCTACTATTTTTTGGGCTTCTAGTCGGTTGGGCCATATCTTTGTGGCATAATTGGCATCAATACTCAATTGACAACCTAATTTCACAGCCTTTTGTGCACCTTCTAAAATAGTTGATTGGGCTGGTTGTTGGCTCAATGCAAAACAAGTCGTGTGGAATATGGCAACTTTTTTAAGTATTTCTTCCTTTATTTGCAAAGGAAAAATTTGACAATCAGCACCTCTATAGGCTTCAAAATTGGCAATTGATTTGGAGCGGGTAACTAGTATCAAAGTGGAAGGAGTGGAAACTTGATTTAAGTCCGTACAATCAATGGGTAGCGTTTTGACATAATCTAATAAAAATTGCCCCATATCGTCTTGGCCAACGGTAGCGACTAATTTTGTTGAGTTTCCCAGCCTTGCCATATTCATGCATAGGTTGGCAGGACTTCCACCAGGATGTCTTTGGAAAGTAGAAATATCAGTTAAGGAATCGGCAAATTCAACGCTCATTAAGTCAATAAGCAACTCTCCAACCGATAAAATATCGAGAGGTCTGTTTCTGGTCAAGATTTTATTTTAGTTTCATACAATAAGCCCATAAATTTGGACGAGGAGCTAAATTAGAAATTCTTTCGTTAGCATATACTATTATTTAATTAAAATCATGAATTATCCAATATGATTATTGCAATTGATGTGCATTATAGAGAAAATTTAGCTAAAACGGTTAGTATTGAGTTTGAGCATTGGACGGATAAAAGCCCTTCTAAAATTCATGTAATTGAAATTCCTATAGTAGCAGATTATGTTCCTGGTCAATTTTATAAAAGAGAATTACCTTGTATTCTGGAAATTTTAAAATTGAGTAATTTATCAAATGTAAACACCATTATTGTTGATGGATATGTGGTATTGGATGATGAAGGGAAAAAAGGTTTAGGTGGATATTTATATGCCGAGTTAGAAGAACAAATTCCTATTGTCGGTGTAGCAAAACGGTCTTTTCATTCCTTAAATGAAAAAGTTATTCCAGTGTTAAGAGGGGAGAGTAAAAATCCTCTATTTGTAACTCAATTGGGTGGTCATTTGACGGATTATGCTCAAAAGATAGCTGAGATGGATGGCGATTATAGAATTCCTACTTTATTAAAGATATTAGATGTGGAGACGAAACGGAAGTAATTTTTAAAATTATAAACATAAAAACGACTTTTTGCATTTACAGTTATGTATTATTGCAGCATTCTTTAAGAAAACACACATTTGGTCAAAAAGATAGACATAAAATCATTTTTTGAATTACCAAAAGAGATTCCTCTCTTTGATGTGCGAACGCCTGCTGAGTTTGTAAAAGGGCATATTCCCGAAGCACAAAATTTAGCTTTATTTTCTGATGAAGAAAGGGCGGTTGTCGGAACTATTTATAAACAAGAAAGTCCTAAGGCAGCTATGCTTCAAGGGTTGGAGTTTGTTGGCCCTAAAATGCGGTCATTAATTGAACAAGTCGAAGCTTCAACAAAAAGTAGAACGGTTTCTGTACATTGCTGGCGAGGAGGCAAGCGAAGTGGAAGCGTTGGCTGGCTATTGGGCATGGGTGGCTTTGAAGTAAATACAATTGCAGGTGGATACAAGGCATACAGAAATCATATTTTACAACAGTTTCATGACCTAGATTTAAACCTTATTTTGCTGGGGGGGAAAACGGGAGCTGGTAAAACAAAAATTTTAAAAGCATTAGCCAAAAAAGGAGAACAAATCATTGATTTAGAAGACTTAGCGAATCACAAAGGGTCTGCTTTTGGCTTTATAGGAGAAGCTCCTTCCCCAAGTGTAGAACAGTTTGAAAATAATCTTTTTGAAGCATTGATGCAACTAGATTTAAGTAAAAGAATTTGGGTGGAAAATGAAAGTAGAAGAATTGGTAATGTCCTTATTCCGCAAGGTTTTTGGGAACAAATGCAAGCATCAAGTTTACTCAATATTGAGTTACCTTTTGAGGTGAGACTTGCTGTTTCTTTGGAAAACTATACGACTGAGGAAAACAAAGAATTACAGAAAGCTTTCTATAATATAAGAAAACGATTAGGAGGTCAAAATTTGCAAAATGCCTTAGCTTTTTTAGAAGAAGGTAACCTAAAAGCAGCAGCTAGTATAGCCTTAAAATATTACGATAAACAGTATCAATATATGCTTGATAAAAATGAATCACCTTGTATCAAGTATTTGAAATTTGAACGTGATGAGCCAGTAAAAACGGCGGATTATTTGATAGAATATGTAAATCGAGAATTATAAATTCTATCGTTTAGACAAGAAAGATTATTAGGAAGAATAAATAATTATAAGTGGCAAAAGAATATAAATTAACGCAATATTCCCATGGAGCAGGTTGTGGTTGTAAAATAGCACCGAAAGTATTGGATACTATTTTGAAAAAACATAACACTATTGCTTCTTTTCCAAACTTAATTGTAGGAAATGAGGAAAGAGATGATGCGGCGGTAGTGGATTTAGGAGATGGGACAGGGATTGTCAGCACAACTGATTTTTTTATGCCAATTGTTGATGACGCGGAAGATTTTGGTCGCATTGCATCCGTTAATGCAATAAGCGATATATATGCAATGGGGGGAAAACCTTTAGTCGCAATAGCTATTTTGGGCTGGCCCATTAATGAAATTCCAGCAGAAGTGGCTAATAAAGTAATTGAAGGTAGTAGAAAAGCTTGTTTAGATGCTGGTATCGCCTTAGCTGGTGGCCATAGTATTGATAGCCCGGAACCGATTTTTGGATTGGCTGTAACTGGTAGAGTTCCTTTAGCACACCTCAAAAAAAATGGCGGTGCAACTGCTTCTTGTCAGTTGTTTTTGACCAAACCATTGGGTGTTGGCATTTTATCTACTTCCCAAAAGAAAAATAAATTAAGACCCCAAGATAAATTTGTCGCTAGAGATAGCATGGTTCAATTAAATAAAATAGGCGAAGTTTTTGCTAAATTACCCTATGTCAAAGCAATGACTGATGTAACTGGTTTTGGTTTATTAGGTCATTTATCAGAAATGTGCGAAGCAAGTAATTTATCTGCCAAAATTGATTTTGATAAAGTACCTTTGCTAGGAAAATCAGTTATTGATTATTATTTGGCAGCAGGCTGCGTTCCTGGAGGAACAAACAGAAACTTCGCTAGCTACGGCCATAAAATAGGTGAATTGTCTGATTATCAACGTAATATATTGTGTGACCCTCAAACCAGTGGAGGATTATTAGTGGCTGTTGAGTCCAAAAATGTTACTGAATTTTTGACTATCACAAAATCGGAGGGTTTAGGATTAGAAGCTTTAGGGCGATTTGAAAAAACGGGTAAACATTTAATCGAAGTACTTTAAAGAATAAGGTAGGTATGTTTGGTTTTTAACCCTTAGCTACCAAAATTTTCAAGCTTCAAAAAGAAATAATATGAAATTAATTGACGGAAAAGCTTTAGCGAATACGATAAAAGAGGAGATTGCAATAGAAGTTGTGGCATTAAAAGAAGCAGGTGGCAAGACGCCTCATTTGGCAGCAGTTTTAATTGGGGACGACCCTGCTAGTGCTGTATATGTTCGTAATAAAGTGAGAGCTTGTGAGAAAGTCGGCTTTAAATCTACTTTAGTTAGAAAAGGTGCAGAGACGACAGAAGCAGAAGTACTAGAAATTGTCAAAAATCTTAATGACGACCCTGATATTGATGGTTTTATAGTGCAATTGCCTTTACCAAAACATATTGATGAAGAGAAAGTCAACTTGGCGATTGACCCTAAAAAAGATGTGGATGGTTTTCACCCAATGAATGTTGGAAGAATGGCTCTTGGATTGCCTAGTTATTTGCCAGCTACCCCTTTTGGTATCATGCAAATGCTAGACCGTTACGATATTGAAACTTCTGGTAAGCATTGTGTGGTTATCGGTAGAAGTAATATTGTAGGAACGCCAATGAGTATCCTTTTATCAAGAAAAGCTAAAGTTGGTAATTGCACGGTTACTTTGACCCATAGTCGAACCAAAAATTTGAAATCAGAAACTCTTCGAGCAGACATTATTATTGCCGCTATTGGTCGCCCCGATTATTTAACGGCGGATATGGTCAAAGAGGGCGTTGTGATTATTGATGTGGGAATTAATCGAGTAGATGATGCTTCTAGAAAGCGAGGATATAGATTGGTTGGAGATGCAAATTTTGAAGGGGTCGCTCCTAAGAGTAGTTTTATTACCCCCGTCCCTGGTGGAGTGGGACCAATGACAATTACTTCTTTATTGATGAATACTTTGAAGTCTTCTAGGAAGGAGATTTATGGGTAGATTTGTTTTTTTCAACTACCTTAAATAACCCAGTAGAAGACAATTTCTAATAATTTCTATTTGATATAATAAGCAATTCAGTAGTTTTAGGTATCTTAGCTAATAGATATACGCAGTTATTGATAAAAATTACCCTGAATTGTATGCAGACAAGATTACTACTTTCCCTTCTGGTTATTCTTAGTTTAGGAATTTACTTCACTTTTTCTTTACAAGAATCTATAGACTCCCCTGGTGTTTTATCTAAATTGGATACCAAATACATTCCAAGCGAACAGTTTTTTTTACAAAGAGCCTTCCCCGATGCTACGGTTGATATTGCAGCCTACACTGCTGCTTTGACCACTGCTAAATTAAGTGCTAATTCTAGAAATAACCTAAATGGTTTTCCGGATGATTGGCAATCAGAAGGACCAGGTAATTTAGGAGCTAGAGTAAATACAATAACTGTTCATCCAACCAATGATAATATCATTTTTGCAGGGTATTCCGGCGGTGGTGTGTTTAGAACAATGGATGGAGGGATGACTTGGAAACCTGTTTTTGATGATCAATTATTTTTGGCAATAGGTGATTTAGTTTTTGACCCAAAAGATGCGAATACGATTTATGTTGGAACTGGCGATCCGAATGTTTCTGGTTTTCCATTTTTAGGCGATGGCCTTTATAAAAGTACAGATTTAGGAGAAACTTGGGAGTATATTGGCTTAGAAGAACTTCGAATCATTTCTAAAATAATCATCCATCCTACGGATAATCAAACTATTTATGTCGCAGCCATGGGGTTACCTTTTGAACCTAATACCAATAAAGGGCTTTACAAGACGACTAACGGAGGAGAAACTTGGGAACAAGTCCTGTTTCTAGGAGGAATTACAGGCGTTATTGATGTGGTTTTTGACCGACAAGACCCTGAGATACTCTATGCTGCTGGTTGGGATAGATTAAGGAATAATCAAATTTCTGAAACGAAAGGTCAAGGCGCCAAAATTCATAGAAGTTTAGATGGTGGGAATACTTGGGAACAATTAACAGGTGGATTGCCACAGGATGACCAGTCAAGAATAGGCTTGGCAACTACTTCCGATGGAGTAGTTGCAGTATATGTCAATGTGGATCACCAATTTCAAGGCTTATATCAAACAAAAGATAAAGGACAAAGCTGGATAGCACTTCCAACAAACGAAGAGGAAAATGGATTTTACGACCGAATTTTTGGTGGGTTTGGCTGGTACTTTGCAAAGGTTCGAATCAATCCGAATGATGACCAAGACATTTCTATTTTGGGCGTGCTAGCTTATCGTACTAAAGATGGTGGCCAAAATTGGTCCTTAATTAATCAAACTGCCAGTTTAGGTGTACATTCTGATGTACATGATTTGGTTTTTACCGAAAGTGGTAAAATGGTAATGGGGACAGATGGAGGAATGTATCGTTTTAACGTTGATGGGAGTGATTGGGAGGATATAGAAGATATTCCTACCACTCAAGTTTATAGAGTGGCTTACAATCCTCATGAACCTCAAAATTATTATGCTGGTGCTCAAGATAATGGAACATCTACTGGTAATTTTCAAGGTTTAACGGATTGGGAAAAAATATTTGGGGGAGACGGTTTTCAGATGGTTTTCCATCCAACAGATGAAAATATTTTTTACGCTGAGTCACAGAGAGGTAACATTGGTGTCACTATAGATGGAGGGGCAACCTTTGAGTCTGCTCGGGAAGGATTAGAAGGAGGCGATAGAAGGAATTGGGATATGCAGTACATAATGAGTCCACATGACCCGAATATCCTATTTACAGGCACACACAGAGTCTATAAGAGTGATGCTGGACCAATTCCCCAGTGGGAAATTATTAGCCCTGATTTAACCAATGGAGAAACCGATGAATTAAGTCAAACTATTTCTACTTTACATCAATCTTCTCTTGATGAAGCCATTTTGTATGTTGGCACGACGGATGGAAATATTTGGCGAACTATGAATGGTGGAACAAATTGGGACCCATTACCAGGTTTGCCAAAACGATACTTTACAGAAGTCATTGCTTCTGCGGATGTCAGGGAAAGGGTTTTCGCCACGGTTTCGGGCTATAAAGACAATGAAAATACACCACATGTCTACCAATCCAATGATAATGGGTTGACCTGGGAATCAATAGCTGGTAATTTACCTCCTTTAGCTATTAATGCCATGCAGGTGATTCCCGGATATGATGATAAAGTATTATTTGTAGGGACGGACGGTGGAGTATATGGAACGACGAATGGTGGACAAATTTGGGAAAGAGTTGGTGCTAATATGCCAATTATTGCAGTTTATGATTTAGAGTGGAATAGGGGAGAGAACACACTTGTTGCAGGTACTTTTGCTCGAGCCGTGATGTCCTATTCTTTAGAAGGAATTGTTGAAGGCGATAATCTATCCTCCGTAGATTTTAAGACTCAAGAAAGCGTTGCTTTGACCGTTTTTCCAAATCCAGTCGGCAGCGATTTAAATCTTGTTTTTACAAATAATAGACCTAATCAACCTGTAACGATTTCGATTTATTCGCTTGATGGAAAATTATGGAAACAGACCAAAAAAAGAACAGAGAAAGCAGTTAATTGGACAGTAGATGTTTCGGAATTACCAAGTGGTAATTATTTGGTAAAATTAGAAGGTGATTATTTTAGGTTTTCTGAGCAATTTATTAAAATATGATATGGTTTGTTTTTGGAAAAGTTTAATAACTAGGCCTTTATTCGGTTTACGGCTCACGGTTTACGGTTATAGGACAGAGCTGTTAAGTTCTATTTTTGCAAATTTCCAAATGTTAATGTTTTTACACAGGTTTTCAAAATTTGCAGGATGTTCTCCCCCGCTGGCGGGGGCTGGGGGGTGGAAAAGCACAAATTTGCTCAAATTCCACCCCCTAACCCCCGCCAGCGGGGGAAATTGCATCGTGCTAATCAAAATCTTAGGAAAAAAATTTAACCTGCCTACCGGACAGGCAGGCACTTTACTTCTTGTGAAACAGAACTTAACAGCCCTGCCTTCAAAAGGGGGAATTGTTCCGTGCAAATTAAAATCTTCAGGAAAAAAATTAGCATTTTATCTCTTGTGAAACAGAACTTAATAGCTCTGCGGCTTAGGGGCTGCGATACGAGAATCGTTAGAATAGAATTAAGATATTTTAAGTTTTGTTTCGTCCGAAGGAGCTCGACTGTGGGTATTTAAACCATTTTGAATAAAAAAAGGCTAATAAGTAATCAAACTTATTAGCCTTTTTTTGTATTGAAATTCATTTTTATTTCACTGTGTAATTGATTGTTTTATATCCTACTTTTCCATCTTCACTTTGCGCTACTACTCTAATTTGAAAAGTACTTCTATCATCACTTTGGAAGTAATTGAAATTAGCCTTACCATCCTTCTTTGTTGTCAAATCTGGATTCCAATATAACTGCGGTCTGAAAAACGGTTGTAAGCGATTATTATTGATTTGAGCTGGGTCAAACATAGGATAATTCGCTTCTTTTTGGACCCCATTTACAGTTACCACATTGTTCGCTTCAAAAACAGGTAAGCTTTCGATTTTATCGTAAGTAGTAATTTTAGTTACCCCATTAGAACCAAATAATTTGTATTGCTTATTCAATTTTTTAAGGTCATAATAAAGTTCTACTTTTTCTACATCTGTCATCCTCATTCTCGCCAAAAAGTCGCCATTTCTAGTTACGATATCATCTACTATTACCAATGGTCTACCCGAGAAGAATTTATCATAAGCTGATTGATTCTTTGGATTATACATTTTAGCTAAATAGGTGCTGTCCTCTTGAAACTCGAACCGTAAAGGCGTCAGATTTTCTTTAAAAAAGATAGACATAAATTCAAAATCCTCATATTCTTTGATGATAAAAGAAGCATCAGGTTTAATGGATTTTCTAGACGTAGTGTATTTTTCTGTCGTTAAGTTACTTTCTACTGAACCATATCGTTGGAAAATCTTTTTTCTTTGACGACTTAACAAAAGATAATTAGAAATTTTATCATTCAAGGGAAGCGTTTGCGCGGTATTTATCGCAATTTTAGATTCCCCTGATACTCTAATTTCTTCATAATCGGATTGTTGTCCTAAGATTTGAAATCCTCTTTGACCATGGAAAGAAGGAATGGCAATATAGAATTCTCCTGCTTCATTGGACCGTGTATAAAGGACTTTATCCTCGGTTCTTGAGTAGGCCCCAAGCACTTTTTTACCATGTGGACTTCCCTTATCCTCTTTGACAACTCCTTTAAGATATAAATCGTCGCTGATGATATTTACAACATTAGCATCAATATTTTCTCCTCTTCTTAAGTTACCTGCTTTCATTAAATCATCACCCACAACATCCCAATCTACCACGGACACTGATAAATTAGCAGCTACAGTATTGCCAGATTTATCCCTTACTGTAATCGTAGGTTGTATCTTTTCTCTTGCAGAAAAGGCAGTTTTAGGTAGGTTAATAGCAATATCCAACTCATTGATAGTGGAGGACCCAGCCATTCCAGTACTAGCTTTGTCGCTTACTGTTTGGGCAACCCCTTCTAAATCATTATAAATTGGGAGTTGAGTCTCTACCATACTTACCGTTGATTTACTAGCTTTATTGATGCTGGTAAATTGAAGGATATACATGCCTGATTTTAAATTAAAGGGTATTTTATAGTACCCATCAACGGCTATTTTTCCTTCAGATTGCATAAAAGAACTGTGCTGAATATTTCCAGCAGCATCCAATACTGTTGCCTTAATAGCTACAGGTTTAGCTTTGAAAGCTTGAGGTAAATACAATTGATACCATACGATTTCTCCTGATACATAAAAGGATTTATCTAGGTGTACGATGCATTTATCAGCTGTATTGTTGGCCATAGCTGACAAAGAAATACTTACAAAAACTAATAAGCAAAGTATATTTTTTAGAACTTGAAAAGGTATTTTCATATTTTAATTTTAAAACCTATTTTATCAAAACTTATTTATTTCCTAGTCCCCAACTTAATTTATCCACCATGTTGGTCTAACTGTAGTTGCATCTCCTGCCGTAGTACAGTTACAACAATCATTAGCTGCCTGCCCCGATTCGCTCGGTGGAGATGGACAAGGTAAAGGTGGATTACTAGCTAATTCTGGTGCCACAAATATTCTTCTAGTTGTTTGTTCCGTCGCATAGAAATATCCAAAAATATCTTCTTTGGGGTCTGCTGTATTAACTAAATTAGTAATGACTTTTCCCGCAGGTGCTTGGAATAAACTACCCGTTCTAGAAACCACATTACCAACTTGCTCCCAATAAGCAAAAGCGGTAGGGCTTAGTGATTGCTGTAAAACACTTAGATAAAATCCTTCTGCATAATTCGAGTTTAAATCTGCATTCAATAATTCAAAATTGTCAACTCTATCAATGCTCAAATCTGGGCCATTTAACGTTACATAATTGCTAACTGGAGAAGAAGTTATATAACAAGTTTTATTGAATTCATCTGTTCTTGTAGGAAAACAGGCTCTTCTACCGTATGATTCTGGTGAATCGGTGAACTTAAAGGTACTTATCATTTCCCAAAGTAAACGAGCATTTTCAGATGAATTGGGTGCTTTTAAAGGAGTTGAAATGCCGTAAGTTAATTGGTCAAATAATTTATTATTGCCATTGACATCTTGCACTTCAATTTGTGTTCTCTCTACACTTAAACTTTCGGGTGTTGGAGCAGGGAAAAGTTCTTCTAATGAGGAAGAATAACTTCTACCATCAAAAGTAGTAACGTTTACTTTATAAGATTTTCCATAATCTATCTTGAAAGAATGGTCTTCTGGAACTTCTAAATAAAAGATACCATCTGCATTTGTTGGAATTTCAACACTGTTACCACTTTCATCTTCTACTGTCACGTCTTGAGCATTTAAAAGCCGTGGAACGTCTTCAAAATTAAATACGCCTCTAATAGTGATCGCTATAAAGGATGGATTACTCTTTACAACTTTCCCTTGAATTGCAATGGACTCATCGATAGCATCGGCTTTCGCAAAATCAATTTCATCTAAACAGCCTGAAAGAAAAACAAGGCCTCCAACCATCGCGATTGCCATTATAAAACGACCTATTATATTTGATAATTTCATGTTAACTCTTTTCGATTATTTTTAAATTAGGAATCTTGAAAAAATATATTTACCAATTTTGAAATATGAACCCGAAAGGGTGAACCTCGAAGAGGATGGGCTGCTTTTCCATGTGTTGAAAACATATGAAAAAAAGATTCAATTCAAAATTTTTCTGGTAAATTTATTTTTTCAATAATACTTATGTTTTGAGTATCCTCTTAATATTAATGAAATAGGAGTTTTCAGAATGCTAAATTTTGATAGTACTACTCCCATACTTTAAAAAGATACTTTTGGGGTAATTTTTATTTTTATAAAATTTCTAAATTAAAGGTCAATGCCGGGAAGGCAGAACCTAAAATCGCTAATTTATTTGCTTGTGGTCTTTGGAAGGCACCTTGCGTATAGAATACAGAGAATGCATTTCGTCGTCCATAAACATTATAGATGGATATTGTCCAACTCGTCTTAAATTTATTGGTTTTCTTATAACTTCTACCAATAGTATAAGCAAGGTCTAGTCGGTGATAATCAGGAATTCTAACTTGATTTCGCTCTGCATAAATCGGTACGATTAGTCCTCTTTCCGTTTGATAATTTCCTAATGGTGGGGTAGCAGGACGTCCTGAACCATAATTAAAGTTGGCGGTAATAGTGTGTCGCTGATTAGGGTTGTAATTTAAAACAACAGATAAGTCATGCGGCTTGTCAAAATTACTTGGGTACCAATCGCCTTTATTAATGCCTTCTATCTGTAATTCAGTTCTTGATAAGGTATAACTTACAAAACCATTCAATGTACCTCTATTCTTTTTGACACTTAATTCTAAACCTGCTGCTCTACCAATACCAGAGATGATTTCTGTCTCCAGAAATTCATTTACGTTTAACTCTGCGAAATCTCTGTAATCAAATGTCTGGTCTATGTCTCTTGCAAATACTTCCGCAGAAGTTTCCCACATATTATCATTAAAGTTTTTAAAGAATCCAACGGAGACATTATGAGAACGCTGTGGTTTGATATATCTGGTACTCAATTGATATTGACTAGTTGGGGTAGGGGTATCCGTGTTGAAAATCTGATTGATAAACTGAGCTGTACGGCTATATCCTGCTTTTACAGAAGTCCCTGTCCCCAAACGATATCGTATGGAAACTCTTGGTTCTAAACTATTATAATTCGCTATAGAGCCAGAAAGTCGCTCAGAACTTGCTAGGTTTTCTAAGGAGCTAAAATCGTCATTGGTATATTGATTGACGGTCTTTGGTCCTAGGAAACTATAGTAGGCAAAACGAAGTCCACCAGAAACTTCTAAAGCTGAGGTGACCTCATAAGTAGCATTTAAAAATACCGCAGATTCTAATGCTTTTTCTTGTTCTAGTTTTTTAGCTATTACTTGGGATAATTGACCAAGCGGATTTCTATCTCCTGGCTCAGTGATGTAATAAATTGCTGATAAACCAGCATCCAACTTTAGTTCGTTTGATGGACTGAAGGTTAAATGCTCTTTAGCTTTTATATAAGAGAACTTGTTATCTAAAGATGCCCCCGTTAATTCTCCTAAATCGGTTTGTCTATTTTCATAAGTACTCGCCACCAAAGAAAATTTATTATAAGCTCTATCACTTATCGTTCTATTGTATAAGAACTGCCCCATATAAGTTTGGTAGTCAAAACCAAATTCTTCATTATAAACAAAATCATCTGAAGAAGCATAAGCAGAGACTATAAAAGTGTTCTTATCATTCGCTCGATGCGTATATCTCAGATTGGCATCATAGAAAAAAGCAGAACTTTTCTTTACTTCTTCTACATCAATTATATTTAGTAACCAGTTGGCATAAGTAGAACGGAAACCACCTAGAAATGAACTTGTTCCATTGATGACGGGTCCTTCCAGACTAATTCTACTTGAAACTGGTCCGGCACCACCTTTTATTTTAAACTCTTCAAAATTTCCATCTCTCATTTCAACATCTAAAACAGATGCCAGCCGACCTCCATATTGCGCAGGAATATTTCCTTTGTATAAATCTACTCCTCTAATTAAATCAGGATTGAATGTACTAAAGAAACCCATTGCGTGAGACGAGTTGAAAATAAATCCTTCGTCTTGCATGACTAAATTTTGGTCAACTGAACCACCACGAACATTAAATCCTGTAGCGCCTTCACCAACTGTACTTACCCCTGGATTCAAAAGAAGCGTTCTTACAACGTCCGCTTCTCCAAATAAGGCAGGTAACTTTTTGATATCTTTTACTTCTAATCGAGTAACCCCAATTTGAACATTTTCTACATTGGCATCTGCCGCTTGTGCTCTGACAATTACCTCTTCTAGATTGATAGCCGCTTTAAATAGGTCAAAAGACATTTCTCCATCACTATAAACTTCAATTTTCTTACGAACATCTTCATAACCGATATACTGAACGGTTACTTCATATTCTCCAACTGGAACTTCTGCTTCAAAATTTCCATCAAAATCTGAAGCTGACCCTGAATTGAGTTCTGCAAAGAAAACGGTGGCACCAATAATCGGTTCTTCCGATTGTGCATCTTTAATCATCCCTTTTATAGTTGCTTTACCTGAAGGATTCATTTGACCAACATTTCCAATAATTATCTTTCGGTTTTTTGCACTTCGGTTTTCATCATCATTTAGATTTTCATCAAGTGCTTGATAATAATTGGAGGAAAAGCTCTCATTTATAATGCCCTGAGGTGCTACAATAATAGCGTAATCTCGATAGAACATATAGCCCAAGCTAGTTTCTCGAAACAATTCTGATAGGACTTCACTAAGCGGTGTCTTTTGGTATTCACTTGTGATAGTTCTCTTAGGCAATTCGTCTGGTTGGTAATAGAATTTTAAATCTAAGTCTTTTTCTAATTGACCTAAGACTGTTGTAAGAGGAGTTTTATTATACGTTGCCGTAATTTTTATGGAATCGGCGAGATTAACCTGGCCGTAAACAACTAATGGCATTACAAGCATTGCGGTAAGCGCAATAAAAAGTGTCAAGTTCTTCTTCATAAATCTAGTGATTCTAAGGGGCAAAATGTTAATTTTTATAAGCTTCGCTCCCAAAGTGAGTTATCTTTTCTATAAAATAGAAAAATTTGGTATAAATTAAATATTTATTTTTCCAAAATAGTAATTAATATTCTCCTATAAAGCTATTTTCGTTGCATTTTGTTGAAAATATTCCGCAAAGGTAAAAATATTCAAAAAACTAAAGTGTTTTTTATGAAATTTAAGTTTTTTTTGTCTTAAAGATACTAATACCTTAGGCAAAATAAATTAATAAAGTGGTCATTTTGAGGAAATATTTTTTTCCTAGACAAGGCATGAACCCGTACGGGTGAACCGCAAAGCGGATGGGAGGCTTACAGACATAGCACCGCTATGGCGAGCCTGCCTGCCGGC
>CALLVC010000229.1 GCA_938010785.1 uncultured Saprospiraceae bacterium | reverse complement strand
ACAACTGGTAGCACAAACTTTAGTTTGTTCGGGACGCTGACCTTTAGGTTAGCTAACTTCTTGGTCAGGTTTAAAAACCTGTATCCGGGACAAACTGAAGTTTGTGCTACCAAATAACCTTATTCTCCGCAACTTGGGTTAATTATTAACACTAAATTAATATCTATTCAATCTTTTACAGGGTTAATAATGTTAAGTTTGTGTAATTAGTACACAATCTAAGGAATGATTTAGTTAAATCTTAGATTTTAAATTTTTATTAAAATGAATGATAATCCTCAGATATTGGTGGTAGATGACGAACCAGACATTTTAGAGTTCGTCAAATACAATCTACAGAAAGAAGGATTTAGCGTTTCTACTGCTGAAAATGGTTTGAAAGGGTTGGAAGAAGCCAGACGAGTTAAGCCAGACCTTATTATTTTAGATATAATGATGCCAGAAATGGACGGAGTAGAGGTGTGTCGCCAATTGCGGTCCGAACCATTATTTAATAATACGGTTGTGGCATTTCTAACAGCTAGAGATGAAGATTATTCTCAAATTGCTGCTTTAGATGTGGGAGGAGATGATTATATCACCAAACCTATCA
Organism: uncultured Saprospiraceae bacterium; assembly: GCA_938010785.1. Classification (GTDB taxonomy): domain Bacteria; phylum Bacteroidota; class Bacteroidia; order Chitinophagales; family Saprospiraceae; genus JAFMDF01. Next base: position 5,132 of record CALLVC010000229.1, on the reverse strand, counting down.
GACCGAGAGTTTTAGTTAGCAGAGTGAATGCATTATTACGTCGGTCTTCAAGAAAAGAGGAGGAGAACAAAGCAGAAGTCATCACCGCAGGAGATTTAATTATTGATAAAGAAAAGATATTAGTTTTTAGAGGGGAGGAGAGAATAGAATTAGCCAAGAAAGAATTTGAATTATTGAGTTTACTGGTTTCTAAGCCAGGAAAAGTATTTACTAGAGAAGAAATATTTAATAAAATATGGGGAACAGATGTAATAGTTGGTAATCGAACGATTGATGTTCATATCAGAAAGCTAAGAGAAAAATTAGGAAATGATTATATCAAAACGATTAAAGGAGTAGGCTATAAATATGAATTTTGAAGAAGGCTGAGAGGCGAGAAAGTTCAAGTTCAAGTTCAAGTTTCAAGTTCAAGTTTTTAAAGTATTGATAATCAATTACTTTGAAAATGGATTGTTGATTTTGATACACTTTTTTGAATACGCTCTAAAGGCCTGCGAAGTAATAACATTTCGAGTCTAATGAATTAAAGTAAATGTTACTTTTTGTTTCTAAGCCCAAACCATCGTTCCTGATTTTTTTTTCATTACTATAACGCCTTTCAACCCCTCCGCCATTTAGCCTATCAGCCTCCAAACTAAACTATGCTTAAAAACTTAACACCAAGACAAATATCAATATATGCATCTGCAGTAATCGTTTCTTTTAATGGCGTATTTCTGTTTTTATTCTCAATATTAGGATGGATAGATTGGTCTTGGAAAATATTGCTTATTTTAGGATTGATTGGATTGTCGGCTTACTTTTCTATTTTGTTTTATGTTAAAAAATACATTTATAGAAAAATTAAGCTCATCTATAAAAGCATTCATAAGTTTAAGTTACAACCAGAGGCGAAGAATAAAGATTTAGATGTAGATACGGATATTATACAAGAAGTAGAAAAAGAGGTAGCCAATTGGGCAGAAGAACAACAGACAGAAATTAATACTTTAAAGGAGATGGAATCTTACCGGCGCCTATACCTCGGCAACGTTTCCCACGAATTAAAAACGCCCATATTCAACATTCAAGGCTTCATACACACTTTAATTGAAGGTGCATTATATGATGATAACATTAATATGAGGTATTTGCAGCGAGCTGCAAAGAATGTAGAACGACTAAATACCATCGTCACAGATTTGGAAGCTATCAACAAATTAGAGTCTGGCAAACTGGCTATGGAAATGCAAGTTTTTGACCTTAAAGAATTAGTAGTTGAAGTATTTGAAGATTTAGAGATTAAGGCCAAAAAGCAGGCTATTAGTTTGACCTATAAAGATGGAGCTAGCCAAAATTTCAAAGTAGAGGCAGATAGAGAGGCGATTCGACAAGTATTAGTCAACCTAATAGAAAATTCGATTAAGTACGGGAAAGAAGGTGGTCGGACTAAAGTTGGATTTTATGATATGGATTCCCGTATTTTAGTTGAAATTGCAGACAGTGGAATTGGGATTTCTCAAGAGCATTTAAACCATGTTTTTGATAGATTTTATAGGGCAGATAAAAGTAGGTCTAGACAAATTGGTGGCTCAGGTCTAGGTTTATCCATAGTGAAACACATCATAGAAGCACATAAACAGACAATAAATGTTAGAAGTTCAACAGGATTAGGCTCTACTTTTGGATTTACGTTAAAAAAGGTATAGTTATTGAAGAGTAGAAGATAGTCAAGGATATCTGAATTGATAATTTAAGAAAATATTGGCACCATAGGTACTAATTTGTTTAGTACTAACAAGTTAGAGATAAGAGATTTAAATATTTTTTTTTAATTTGTTAGTTACTTTGTTTGTCTGTAAATTTGTTGATAAGTGATGACCAAAATTAGTAACAAAAACCCAAAATATTTGAAAGGTTCAATGATTTTCTTTGATTATTGAAGTAGTTAGTCCCTCAATTATTCATTCCCTCGCCCATAAATTCCCCCTAGTGCTATCATTCATAAATCTTTGACACTTAAATTGGCGTCTTAGGCAGCCCTTCCGCTCGTATATTTGCGGTTCAGAAGTTTACGCTTCTTCATGTTATGCTACGTTATTTATTTGTTTAATAGCTACGGCTATTAAACAAATAAATGCCTTGCCTAACAAAAAAATACACTCGATTAACTTGTCAATTACTTAAAAATGATAGCACTAGAAAAATTAAATATAAAATTTAATTTTCATCAAAAATTATAGAATAGTTTTTGGTTTAGATAAGCATTTTATGAAAGTAAATATCTTTTTATAATCTACTTATTCAAGAAAATCAACTCAATTTTTCAACTATATTTACTCTCAAAAGGTGACGTAAGTTTTATGTTTTGTAACAAAAATCCATTGGATTTTTATTTTTTATCAGTTATAAATTTTGTTAAAATCATTATGAATAAAACTTACCAAAAGTTTATTCCATTTCTACTTGCGCTAATATTTTTTGGACAAAAAGTAGAGGCACAAACAATTGTCCGAGGTACTGTAACTGATAAAGATTCAGGAGAACCGATGATTGGGGTTCAGATATATGCGGACGGTACACCAGCTTATGCAGAAACTGATGAAAATGGAGTCTATAAATTTCAAATTCCTTATAAAAAGGACCAAACGTATCAGTTAATTAGATTTCAATACTTAGCCTATGCGGAATATTCTGATTTTATCAGAGTTACTCCTGATGGTAAATTATTTGAAATCGAACAGGATGTTCAACTTAAATCTCAAGCTGTCAAATTAGAAGATGTCTTCGTTACTGCAAACAAAGTTGAGGAAGAGATGCAAGATGTTCCAATTGCAATTTCTGTAGTGGATGCCCAAGAAATAGAGCAAAAAACAGCAAGCAACGTAGCTGAAGCATTTTTTGCTATCCCAAATTTGTTAACAGAGTCCTATGTACCAGGTTCTTTTGCCTTTTCTTTAAGAGGTTTAAGTAGTGATTTTGCCAATCCTGGTATTGAAAATGCAGTTGGGCTTTACATTGACGATGTTTATTTTTCTCGTGCCTATCATTTCAATTCTAGTTTGATGGACATCGAACGAGTAGAGGTCTTAAGAGGACCACAAGGAACTTTATTTGGGAAAAATACCATTGGGGGAGTTTTGAATGTTATCACAGAGTCTCCTAAAATGGGTAATAGTGGAGCACTTGAAGTATCCGGCGGTAACTATAGTTTGCTACAGTTGAGAGGGAAGGGAAACTTTATGTTAGCAAAAGACAAATTAGCAATAAGGTTTACAGGAGCATACAGAAAAAGAGATGGTTGGTTATTAATTGAAAATAATGAACGTTCAAAGGATGCTAACAAAACAGAATTTTATGGGGGAAGACTTTCTCTTCTTTATAAGCCATCTGATAAATTGACTATTACCGTCAAAGGAACAAAAAGTGAAGATTTATCAGCGGAGAATCCATTGGATTATATGCCGCGTATTTTTGGTCCTTCATTTCCTACAGTGGATGATGACCCATTGAATAGAAGAAGTTCTCCAAATTTTGAAGACCCAAAATATATTCGGTCTTTGATTGGTGGCTCAGCAAAAATTGAATATAAACTAGATGAAAAGCATACCTTAACTTTTCTTTCAAGTTATCATCATGCATTTACAGAAGAAGACCAAGATTTTGACCATAGTGAATTAGATTTTACTAATTTCTTCAGAGATATCGACCATAAAACTCGCTCTCATGAGCTTCGAATTTCTACGCCGAGAAAGGGGCAGCAGATATTTTACCTAGCAGGATTATATTACTTAGATGAAACTATTGAATCTGAAGATATTTTTACTTTTGGCCAATCGTGGTTTCAGGTATTTAAGCAAGTAGCAATGTTGCCTCCAGGTTTGCAAGTACCAGATTATTATGCAGATGCTACAGGAGTAGGTGTGAATAATGGGAAAAGTTTTGCAGGCTTTGGAACAGTTTCTTATGAAATAAGTGAACGAGTTCGAGTAAATATGGGATTGAGATACACAAATGAAAAAAGAAATTTAGCCTATTATCAGACACTGAATGGCTATGAACCTTTCAATTTTATCAATTTTGTATTGAAAGAAATTGGTACAGAAGCAGCACCAGAATTAAGAGAAAATAGACAAAGTTTTATTTCTGGAAATATAGGAATGGACTTTAAAACATCCGACAATACCTTGATTTATGCTTCAGTCTCTAGAGGCTTTAAAGGAGCTGGATTTAATGTTACTTTAAATCCTGCAGAAAGGGGAGGAGATTTAGTTTTTGAGCCAGAATCTATCAATAGCTATGAGGTAGGATTAAAAATTAAATTGGATGATAGAATGCGGATTAATACAGCTGGGTTTGCTACAATTTATAAAGATAAACAAGAATATATAGTAGCTGGACAATCTTCGAGAGTCGTCAATGCGGAATCAGCAGAAGGAGTAGGGTTAGAATCAGAATGGTCTGCTCAATGGAATGATAACTTTAGAACGGACATGGCAGTAGGAGCACAAAACCTAACCTACTTCGATTTTCCATTTTTTGATTTGACTGGACAACCGGTTAATCTTAGTGGCAACAGTCTTTTCAAGTCGCCAAATTTTACTTTTAGATTTACTCCTCAATGGAAAATAGATGCTGGCACAAGATGGGATTTGTTGTTAAGGGCTGATTATAACTATACAAGTAAAAGTTACAATGACGTGTATAACACGGAGACTTTAGCAAGAAAACCATCCTCAATCTTAAATGCAAGAGTTGGTTTTGCCAATAAAGATAATAGATATAGTATTTCTATTTGGGGTAAAAATTTATTGGATGAGACTTTCTTTGAGAATGTTTGGACTTTTACAAATTGGACAAGAGTTGCATTGAATCCTCCTCGAACTTTTGGAGTCGAGTTTAGGATTAATTTTTATTAAAGTAGATAGGGCGAACGAAAAGTCGTTTTTATAATATGTAATCGACTGGTAAAAGTTAAAAACTGCTAAAATATTGGTTTGAAGATGCAATCTTTAGAGCGTCAGCTAAAAAAGTAATAAATATCCGTGTTCCTTCACTAATCCGTGGTATTGATTACTACCACGGATTAGTGAAGGAACACAGATATTAGATTGATATTAAATTACAATAATATTTTTTGTAATATCAATTTT